>CAXNCW010000028.1:0-8655 GCA_964200955.1 Legionellaceae bacterium | reverse complement strand
CATTTAATAAACGGTACAATGCCGTTTCAGCACCACCTAACTCAAGGCTATTAATAATATGAATGATTTTTACTTTTTTATTGGACATTCTCAACGTACCAACACATCATTTTCTCAATGCCTGCGGTAATTTTCAATTGAGGCTTATAACCTAAATAATTAACAGCTTTATTGATTTCCGCTTGTGAATGCTTGACATCACCAGGACGAAACGCTTGGTAAACTGGTGATTTTTTATATTGTATACCTAACACAGCTAATGATTCTTTTAAATACACGAATAACTGATTCAAACTGGTTCTATCATTTAATGCCACATTATAGACATGATTCTTCGCATCTTCTTCGGCAGTTGCAGCAAGAATATTCGCTTCAATTACATTCTCTATAAAACAAAAATCTCGACTAGTTTCCCCATCGCCGTTAATATAAATTTCTTTATTCTGAATCATTGAAGTAATCCAGGTTGGAATAACTGCAGCATACGCACCATGTCGATTTTGTCGTGGACCAAATACATTAAAATATCGCAATCCTATCGCTTTAAAGCCATAGGTTTCAGCAAAAACATCAGCGTATAATTCATTGACATATTTAGTGACCGCATAAGGCGATAATGGTTTGCCAATGTTTTCCTCAACCTTAGGAAGAGCTTCGTGATCACCATATGTAGAACTTGAAGCCGCGTAAGTAAAACTCTCAACTTTTGTATCACGAGCAGCAACCAACATATTTAAAAAACCAGTAATATTAGCAGAATTCGTCATAATTGGATCATGGATTGATCGCGGCACTGACCCCAAAGCTGCTTGATGTAAAACATAATCAATATCCTTACATGCAGCCTGGCAAGTTTCTAATGATCGAATATCACCTTCTATAAAAGAAAAATTTGACCATCGTGAGCCCCCTATTTTAGTTTGAATTTCATCTAAATTATGTTGAAAACCAGTAGCAAAATTATCTAAACCGACAACAATTTGATTGTTTATTAATAAAAACTCTAAAAGATTCGACCCAATGAAACCAGCAACACCGGTGATTAACCAACGTTTAGGTGTTTGTCGTAATTGTATTAGCACTTGTTCAAATCGTCTCGACATAATTAACCTTATAATCTAAGATCGCTAGCTTGTTGTGGAAGAATATATTTTACATCATAAAGAATATGAATTGGCTTGCCAAATGCGCGAATAGCCGTTTCCCCCATCTCTATAAATTCCTTATGGGCTACCGTTAATACAATGGCATCGTAAATATTTTTTTTCGGCTGAGTCTCAAGCATAGTAAGCTCATATTCTTGAAAAGCTGCCTCAGCATTTGCCCACGGGTCATAAATATCAACAATCACATTATAGTTTTTTAATTCTTTAATAATATCAACGATACGTGTATTGCGTAAATCAGGACAGTTTTCTTTAAAAGTTAATCCCATGATCAATACACGAGCGCCTTCAACTAACATACGTTTTTGAGTCATCACTTTAATTAATTGAGAAGTAATATAAGTACCCATGCCGTCATTAATACGACGGCCTGCTAAAATAATTTCGGGATGATAACCGATGGCTTGCGCCTTATGTGTTAAATAATAAGGATCGACACTAATGCAATGGCCACCAACTAAACCAGGACGGAAAGATACAAAATTCCATTTAGTTTCAGCTGCTTGTAATATTTCTTCAGTGTCTATATTTAATTTATTGAAAATAATGGCTAGTTCGTTCATTAAAGAAATATTTAAATCACGTTGTGTATTTTCAATAACTTTAGCCGCTTCAGCAACTTTGATACTAGAAACTTTATGTGTACCAGCGCTAATAATTTGCTGGTACAAGTTATCAACAAATTCAGCTACCTCAGGTGTTGAGCCTGCGGTGATTTTTTTGATAGTCGTGAGCCGATGAATTTTATCACCAGGATTGATTCTTTCAGGACTATAACCGACAAAAAAATCAAAATTAAATTGTAAATTCGAGTGTTTTGCTAAAACAGGAACACATATTTCTTCAATAGCTCCAGGATAGACGGTAGATTCATAAATTACAATGTCATCTTTTTTTAGTAAACGCCCTATCATTTCACTAGCCTGTATTAAACAAGTAAAATCAGGGTGGTGACTATGATCAATGGGAGTTGGCACGGTAATAATAAAAACATTACAGCAAGCAATTTCAGCAAGTACATTGGTCAAAAAAAGTAATTGGGAAGATTTTAATTCTTTTGATGAAATTTCCATCGTTGAATCAATGCATTGTTGTAGCGCATTAATTCGGTTAACGTTAATATCATAGGCCATTACTGGTCTTATTTTACCAAACTCAACGGCCAAAGGTAAGCCAACGTAACCCAACCCAACTATTGCAAGTTTGCGTTCATTAATATCAAAAATCAAGGACATTAGACTTACTCATAGGTTAAATCCTGCTGATAATGCATCTTGATAAAACATTTTAACGGTATCCAACGAGTATTTGGCCAAATCATACCCAATCAAAGATAGTTTTTTTAATAATTCATTCGTTACAGTAATGATATGACTTCCAGCTTTCTCAGCGTGAAAAATATCTAATAGCTGCCTAGGACTCGCCCAGATTAATTCAGCAGCGGGAGCTATTTTTAATAATTCAACTGCTGCAATCATTAATGGAAAAGGGTCACGACCAGTATCAGCAATACGTCCAGCAAAAACAGAAACATAACTAGGTACATTGGGATCTAAAGTATTTACTACATCACGCACTTGAGTTAAAGTCATTATCGCAGTAACATTTAACTTAACTTTTTGTTTGACAAGTTTCTTAATTAGCGCATAAGCAGTTTCTTGTTTAGTATTGGTGACAGGGATTTTGACATAAACATTGTTGCCCCAATTAGCAATCTCTAATGCCTGACGCTCCATTTCTACAAAGTCATCAGAAAATACTTCAAACGAAATAGGTTTGTTTTTGATTTCAGCGAGAATTTCTTTCGCAAAGGCTTTGTAATCAGTAATTCCTGCTTTATGCATTAATGTAGGATTAGTAGTTAGACCTTTGACAAAAGGTTTAGCATTCATATCAATCATCCCTGCTTTATCAGCACCATCAGCAAAAATCTTAATATTTAATTGTTCAATTTTTTGCACACTACATCTCCTTACGTAACGTATATTTTTACTTATTAATTGATTGTTTTTCTAATTCCTATTATCTATTATATTTTTACAATAATTTGTGCTGCCTCTAGTAAAGTTTGTACTCGATAATTCATCGTAGTTGGTTGTTTCTCAGTATAACCATAATCAATGTAAATAGTTTGGCACCCCGCACGCTGACCTGCCTCAACATCGCTCCAACGATCACCAACCATATAACTAGTGCTCAGATCAATACAATGTTGTTGTGCTGCTGCCAACAATGCTCCAGGTGCAGGTTTGCGACAATCACAACCATGTTGATTATCATGAAAACAAGTGCGAATCTCATCAATAGGTAAGCAAGCAACTAAATGATTATTAATAGCTTCAACTGTTTCATACGAAGTCGTACCTTTTGCAACATCAGGTTGATTAGTAATCACAATTAATAAAAATCCGGCTTTTGATAACATATCCAAAGCAAGAGGAGCATCAGGCACAATTTCCATCACCGCAAGATTGGCTGGTGGATAAGGCTTGCCATTGACAACACACGATCGGTTTATTACACCGTCTCTATCTAAGAAAACAGCGCGCCTATGATAATTAGCCAACACAGGCTACCACCGATTCCCATTTAGTTTGATTACTTTTTAATTTAGGATGCGAAACAAGTAAATGCCATATTACCGCTTGAAATGCTTCAGAGTGCGGAGTGACATTATCAGGATTAATTGATGGAATAATTACACATGCGTCGGCGACTTTAGCGGTGTAACCACCATCACGACCAACGATTCCAGTAATTTTAGCGCCAATGTTTTTTGTGTATTGTAGTGCTGTAATAAGATTAGGACTAATATTCCTTTCTAAGTTTCCACCACCAACAGAGAGTATAAAAACCAGATCATTCGATTTAAGTTTGCTAATTTTCAACCATTCAACAAAAATTGTAGCCCATCCTTCATCATTAGTTCGTGCAGTAAGTTCAGAAACATTGTCTGTTGGTGCATACGACTCAATACCAACAATTTTACGAAAATCATTGACTGCATGAGAGCAATTCCCTGCACTGCCACCAACACCCAAAAAGAAAATACGACCTGCAGTTCGTTTAATTTCTGCAATAAGATCAGCTATTTCTTCAATGGCATGTATATTAATTTGTTGTAGAATTTGAATTGCTTCATTAATATGTTGTTGCGCATAGCTCATTTAAGTTATCCTTTTTTTAATGAGATGATATTAATTGGTATCTTAAGCATCTGCTTTTTTATATCATGAATTTTATAAAAACGGAATTGTTTCTATAATTATTATTGCTCATTCATTCAAGGAGAATCTATTTATGTGTGGCATTGTTGGATTTTTAAATAAAAATACACACAATCATACACATAAAATAGCAGATTCAGCCAAACTTATCGCAACAATGACAGATCGCCTAGCACACCGAGGCCCCAATGATGGGTCAACCTGGATTAATCAAAAGGCCGGAATTGCACTTGGACATCGTAGACTCTCTATTATTGATCTATCATCTACAGGAAAACAACCGATGCATTCACAAAATGGTGACTACATCATTGTTTATAATGGAGAAATCTATAATTTCATTGAATTAAAAAAACAGCTTACAGCCAAAAACCATCATTTTTATGGACAATCAGACACTGAAGTTATTTTAGCCCTGATTAGCGAATACGGTTTCGAAACAGCATTGCAACGTATGTCAGGCATGTTTGCTTTAGCTCTATGGGATAACAAAAACAAAACATTATCGCTAGCACGAGATCGAATCGGCGAGAAACCCTTATATTACGGGATTATCAACAATACGTTCGTATTTGGATCCGAACTAAAAGCCCTACAAGCTTATCCAAACTTTAATAATCCCATAAACCGCAAGAGTCTCATGCTGTTTATGCAATATGGTTATGTTCCAACCCCGCATTCTATTTATGAAGAAATTTATAAATTAACCCCAGGCACTACGCTAACTATTTCCGCATCTACGCTGCACACGTTACCAACACCAAAAACTTATTGGTCTGCCATCGATATAGCTCAAACTAATCTAGCGAATAATTTAGAATTAACTGATGTTCAAGCCATTGAAACTACTGATCAATTACTTAATGCCATCATTCAAAAACAAATGATTGCCGATGTCCCGATCGGAGCTTTTCTTTCTGGAGGAATTGATTCATCACTAATTGCTGCACTGATGCAGGCCAATAGCTCTCAGCCAATTAAAACCTTCACTATTGGATTTCACGACCAAGCCTACAATGAAGCGCATTTTGCCAAAGCGATCGCAAAACATCTACACACCGATCATACTGAATTTTACGTTGATGCTCAACAAGCCTTATCCATAATCCCACAATTACCAAGTATTTATGATGAGCCTTTCGCTGACTCTTCTGCCATTCCAACTATTTTATTAGCTCAACTCACTAAACAACAAGTCAGTGTCTGCTTATCTGGCGATGGCGGCGATGAAATTTTTGGAGGGTATAATCGCTATCTACTAGCGCAAACACTTTGGCAAAAACTTAGCTATCTGCCTTACCATATTCGACTATCAATACAAAAACTATTACTCTCGATATCTCCAAGTCGTTGGCATCAACTATTAAAATTCACTACAATTCCGATGATTGGAGACAAATTACATAAATTTGCCTCCATCGTTGCAATCAAATCACCAGCACTATTCTACCAACAACTGATATCTCAATGGCCTAATGCAAATAATCTCGTAAAAAATCAAATCATTTCAAACCATCAAACATTATTACAAGAAATCGAATCCATGAATTTTATTGAAAAAATGATGATTACAGATACAATCTCTTACTTACCTGATGACATTATGGTGAAAATCGATCGAGCCACAATGGCTGTTAGTTTAGAAAGTCGAGCACCTTATTTAGATCATCAACTTATCGAGTTGATGTGGAAGTTGCCATTGCACATGAAAATTCGTAATAGCACTAGCAAATGGCTATTGCGTCAGATATTATATAAATACGTACCACAACATCTTATTGATCGCCCCAAAATGGGCTTTGGTATTCCGCTAGACGTTTGGTTGCGTGGTCCTTTACGTGATTGGGCCGAAAGTTTATTAAATAAAGCGCTCATTGAACAACAAGGATACTTACAAGCAGCGCCTATATTAGAGAAATGGCAAGAGCATTTATCTGGCAAGCGCAATTGGCAGTATCAACTATGGACAGTACTCATGTTTCAAGCATGGATGACTAAGTGACAAAGAAACTATTATTTATTTTAAATGAACCCACCTATTTCGTATCTCATCGATTACCTATTGCCTTAGCAGCACAACAAGCCGGTTATACAATTCATGTGGCAACAGGTTTTCAAATCCCACCAGCAGAAATCATCAAAGCAGGTTTTACTTACCATTTTTTACCTATATCCCGAAGTGGGCGTAATGTTTTCACTGAATTTAAAACATTATTAGCAATGATTCGTTTAATGCAACAGGTGAATCCAAAGATCGTGCATTTAGTCACCATCAAACCAGTTATTTATGGATCACTCGCCGCTCGCATTGCCCATATTCCAGCTGTAGTGGCTGCTGTTTCAGGTTTAGGATATGCGTTTATCGATCAGTACACCGAAGCACGTTTTTTACGCTACATCATCAGCAAGCTTTATCGAATAGCATTTCAACATCCTAATCTAAAAGTTATTTTTCAAAATATCGATGACAAAAATACACTGCTTAAACTCGGTGTTCTCAAAGAAAATCAATCGGTTATTATTCGTGGATCAGGGATTGATTTGAATCAATATGTTCACAGTGACGAGCCGGAAATATCAGAACTCAATCCGCCTGTTATTGTAATGGCTGCAAGACTCTTACAAGATAAAGGAGTTGTCGAATATGTTGAAGCAGCGAAATTACTCCGTGCACAAGGTATAAATGCTCGCTTCTTACTTGCAGGACATCCTGATCCAGGAAATCCAACGTCTATAGATGAAGATCAATTAGAACATTGGGCACAAGCAGGCCACATTGAATATCTCGGCTACTGCCAAAATATTCCAAAATTATTTTCACAAGCTCATGTCGTTGTGCTTCCATCTTATCGTGAAGGATTACCACGCGTACTAGCTGAAGCTGCTGCATGCGGCCGTGCGGTAATCACAACTGATGTTCCAGGTTGTCGGGCTGCAATTATTCCTGAAAAAACCGGATTGTTAGTTACGGTGCGCGAACATATAAGATTAGCTGAAGCTATTCGTAAATTAGTAACCGAGCATGAACTGCGACAAATGATGGGTAAAGAAGGGCGTAAATTAGCTGAGTATGAATTTGATGTTAATAAAGTTATTGGGGAACATATTAACATATACAACTAAATTCATATCGTTTTCAAAATACAACAACTTCGCCAATCTTTTTATTTAATAAACTTAAGGATCAATGTTATTTTGATGAAACATTTGGATTTCACGGCGAATAAACCAAATTTCGCGTAATATAGTATTTTGTTGAAGAGCTAATACCCCAATCCCACTTAACAATATTGTGATAACAAAGCTTGAAAGAGACAAGCCCAGTAAATAAATAGATACTGTACCTTGTAAAAAATTAATGCCTCCCCATATTAAAAATGACAGAGCTAATAGTCCAGTAATTATACTAACAGATAAAATATAACGATATGGGCGACTACTTAAGCCATAAAAGAAATGAGACTGAATGATATTGAGAATTTTACTTGATGATTTGCGTTTAGGAGCTCCTGTACGCGCTAATTTCTCATTTTGCCAAGTAATGGTTGCTGGGATTTCTCCAATTTTGAGATCGAAAGCATTGGCTTTAGCCAGCACATCAAGATGAAATTCTTTACCATTTTCACTAATTGGTAAATGCTTAATGGCTGCTGCGCGATAGCCACGCGTCATTCCTGTATACATGGTTGTATTTTTTGAAACGATAAAGCGTAAGAAAATATTGGCTGCTTTGGATAAAAATACACGATTGGATGGTACATTAATATATCCACCACCAGCAAGTTTTGTTGAAGCAACGACAATATCCAAATTTTGATCTTTATAGAATGCTTGGATTAGCGACGCTACAATATTATCACCCCAGGAACAGTCTATTTCTGTTGTAATAATATAGTTACCTTGCGCGCTGTTAATACCTTGTTTTAAAGCGTATCCTCTACCATGATTTTTATCATAACTAACTATCTTAATCCTTGGCTCAATTGCTGCTTTTTCTTTTGCAATTTTGATAGAGTCATCTGTTGAGCCATCATTAACAATAATGAGTTCCCAACTGTCTTGAAGACGCTTTAAATTGACAATCATTCGATCGAGGGCTTTAGCTAAAATATTTTGCTCATTGTAAAATGGGCTGACAACTGAAATCATAGGATTCATATAGCACTCCAAGTATTATTAATAATAAATTTGCCCGTGATATTAAGATCTTTAATTTGTTGAGAAGTTAACAGTGTTGGCGTGACCTGATGCATTAATTCTTG
>CAXNCW010000027.1:0-8716 GCA_964200955.1 Legionellaceae bacterium | reverse complement strand
AAACCAAGGTTTTTGAATTTTTGTAAAGCAGTTTGCATAAAATACGGTGAATTTAATTGTAGTGGCGGCTGACTCAAATCAAGATGCGATCGCGCAATCGAATTATTATTGATATTATGCTGCATAGTTTTTAATTGTTTTTTAAAATTATCAATTTTTTCATGATTAATAAGTTCAAGTTGTTGTGTATCAGTGGGTCGCATTATAGATGCTAATAATAGTGCTATTGATTTTGATTGCGTTACTTCTGTGATGCTAGAAATTAGATTGTTATTGCATCGTTCGAGTTTAAGTTTATCTGATATGTTGTAATGTTCAATTAAATTTTGTGATAAAAATAAATGTATAGTTCTCTTTTGTGCTTCAAGATAAGGATTAATGACAAGTGCCGCACACAAAGCTTGTGTGGTTGTATTATAACTAATAGCAAAACCACACGGCTGATTTTTATCATCTAAATAGGTGAATTCACATTCTTTAATACTTAATAATAGGTTTTCTATATATTTCTCATCGTCAATATTCTGAGTCAGTGCTTGGGTATGTTGTTTGACCAGTAACCCTGTAAAAATTTTACCAGTGAAATTACCTTGTATATAATCAAGGGGAATATTCTCGTTGAGGATGCCATTTTTAATCCAAAAACTTTGGTAGTTAGTACATGGCTCACTCATCATATCTATAAATGGAGTACGAACAAGATCATTCATGATTTGTTTTATAACAATATCTTTATTAGTTTCACCAGCATATAATGAGAGGTTACATTTTGCCATTACTTTAAACATGAATTCATAATTCGTGTTGACTTGATAACAATCTTGTGCCATTTGCATCTTTAATCGCCTCGTATATTGTTGAATGTTGTTATTATATAAAAATAATATAAAATTGTATAGTATTGTTTTAAATTGCTCTATAAAAGTAAGTAAACAGCAGTTGCTTTCAAGTTCATGCTCTTATATAATTCTCATCATCAATATTGGATGAATAAATAATAGGCGCGTAGCTCATTGGTAGAGCATCACCTTGACATGGTGGTGGTAGGTGGTTCGATCCCACTCGTGCCTACCAAATTACTTTGAACTGAAACCAAGGACATGAATTAATGCAACCTGCTGAACTACCAGATAATCATGAATTTACTTTAGATGTTATTCGGCATTCTACGGCGCATTTGTTGGCGCATGCGGTGAAACGTTTATTTCCGGAAGTTCAAATTGCAATTGGTCCTGTCATTGAGAATGGTTTTTATTATGACTTTGCTTGTTCGCGGCCATTCACACCTGATGATTTAGTAACAATTGAAGTTATGATGTTGCGAATTGTGAAAGAAAATATCTTAATAAGTCGACGTGAATTATCTTATACAGCAGCAAAAGCATATTTTTTAAAACAAAATGAACAGTATAAATTAGAAATAATTGATGCTTTAGCGACTAATGCAATTATTTCATTGTATAAACAAGGTGATTTTGAAGATTTATGTCGTGGCCCACATGTTAATTCTACTGGGCAATTAACGATATTTAAATTGACTAGTATTGCTGGCGCTTATTGGCGTGGTAACTCTGACAATGACATGCTTCAGAGAATTTACGGCACTGCTTGGCATACACAATCAGAGCTGGATGCCTATTTATTACGCATTGCAGAAGCAGAAAAACGTGATCATCGTAAATTAGGTAAAACTTTAGATTTATTTCATTTTAATGAATTATCTCCAGGAATGGTATTTTGGCATACCAAAGGTTGGACCATTTATCAAATTATTGAAAAATATATGCGGCAAAGATTAGATGCCTATGGTTATCAAGAAGTTAAAACTCCACAGATAGTAGATAGAATATTATGGGAAAAATCTGGTCATTGGGATAATTTTCGCGAATATATGTTTACCACTGAGACGGAAAATCGTTTGTATGCAATTAAGCCAATGAATTGCCCTTGTCATGTACAAATTTATAATCAAAAATTACGTAGTTATCGTGATTTGCCATTACGTTTGTCAGAATTTGGTAATTGTCATCGTTGTGAACCATCTGGGTCTTTGCATGGCTTAATGCGTGTGCGCAATATGGTCATAGATGATGCACATATTTTTTGTACTGAAACACAAATTCAATCTGAAGTGACAACAATGTTGTCTTTAATTAAATTAGTTTATCAAGATTTTGGTTTTACAGATATTACTTACAAATTGGCGTTGCGTCCAGAAAAGCGTGTTGGTGATGAAACTCTGTGGGATAAAGCAGAAAATGCTTTGCGTCAAGCTATGCAAGAACATAAAATTATGTGGATCGATGTTGAGAATGAAGGTGCATTTTATGGACCTAAAATCGAATGTTCTTTAGCTGATAGTCTTGGTAGAGTATGGCAATGTGGTACGATTCAAGTTGATTTTTCTATGCCTGAGCGTCTTGGCGCTTATTATATCACCGAAGATAATACAAAAAATACTGCGGTAATGTTACATCGTGCAATTTTAGGGACATTTGAAAGATTTATTGGTATTCTAATAGAACATTGTGCCGGAGAGTTTCCTTTATGGTTGGCTCCGATACAAGTTATGGTTTTACCAATAAGTGTAAAACATCATGAGTTTGCTAAGAAAATTCATGATGTTTTACAAAAAAATCAAATTAGAGTGAATTTTGACTTGAGAAATGAGAAAATTGGCTTTAAAATTCGTGAACATACTTTGCAAAAAATCCCATATTTACTCATTGTTGGTGATAAGGAATTAACTATGAATAATATTACGGTGCGGACTTGTAAAGGTGTTGATTTGGGTGCTATGGATATTGATCAATTTAATCAATTGTTAGATCAAAGTATTCAGTCAAAAAGTGTAATTAATGATAATTAAGAGGAGGAAATAACTATTTCTGCATTAAATAAGCGTGATAATAATGATCGCGCACGAGTAAATGAACTAATTACTGCGTCTGAAGTGCGGTTAATTGATAGCGTCGGTAATCAAGTTGGAATTATCTCAACGCGAGAGGCGTTACGCTTAGCAATGGATAGTGAGTTAGATTTGGTGGAAATTTCGCCAACAGCGGTTCCTCCTGTTTGTAGAATTATGAATTATGGTAAATATATTTTTGAATTGAATAAAAGACAAGCAGAAGCTAAAAAAAAGCAAAAACAAATTCAAATTAAAGAATTAAAGTTTCGTCCTACTACCGAAGATGGAGATTATCAGGTAAAATTACGCAATTTGCTGCGTTTTTTAAATCAGGGTGATAAAGTTAAGATCACTGTTAGATTTCGTGGTCGAGAAATGGTGCATCAAGAGATTGGTATGAAAATTATTGATCGGTTGCTGCAAGATACTGTAAACTATGCTATAGTCGAGCAGCAAGCAAAACGAGAAGGACGGCAATTACTGATGGTATTATCGCCGAAAAAAAGTAAGTGAATTTTGTGTGATAAGGAAAGTTATTTCGTAACGTTCCTAACAAAGTTTGATTTAATATAGTAAGGAACGGATGCGAAATAACTTTTACAAGTGAGTGATGTGCTTTTTGAGCATATCGAGTTTAGTTCACTTATTTGTAAAAGTTATTTCGCATCCGTTCCTAATTAAACATGAGAAATAATTATGCCAAAATTAAAAACACATAAAGGTGCAAGTAAGCGTTTTAAAAAAACAGCTAGTGGCGCTATAAAATGCCGTAGAGCTTATAGAAATCATATTTTGACAAAAAAAACAACTACACAAAAAAGACATTTACGTGTTGCGGGTAGACATTTATGTGCTTCTGATGCACGTTTAGCATCACGTATGTTGCAAGGTAGTTAAAAGGGGAAGTATTACTATGCCAAGAGTTAAAAGAGGTGTGACAGCTAGAGCACGTCATAAAAAAATATTGCGTCAAGCTAAAGGTTATTATAGTTCTCGTAGTCGCGTTTATCGTGTAGCCAAACAAGCGGTGATTAAAGCTGGACAATATGCTTATCGAGATAGAAGGCAAAGAAAACGACAATTTCGTGCATTATGGATTGCTCGTATTAATGCTCAAGCACGTATATGTGGTTTGACTTATAGTCAATTTATTAATGGATTGAGCAAAGCTAACATAGATCTTGATCGTAAAATATTAGCTAATATGGCAGTTTATGATAAAAAATCTTTTGCTGCAGTGGTAGATCAAGTTAAAACAGCTCTTGGTTAAAATAGTAAGTTATTTTTTGCGAGATCTATTATGTTAGATATTAACGAATTGCAAAAACAAGCCGAGGACGCCATTGCTAATGCGTGTGATGTTGCTATGTTGGAAGCAATTCGTATTGATTATTTAGGTAAAAAAGGTTCATTGACATCAATAATGAAACAATTGATGTTATTACCAGTTGCTGATCGCCCTAAATTTGGTAGCTTAGTTAATCAAACTAAATTGTATGTATCGACATTAATTGATAATAAAAAATATTTGATTGAAGAAACAGAATTAGAAAAAAAATTATCCTATGAAACAATCGATGTCACTTTGCCAGGTAGAGATAATAAATCTGGTGCTATGCATCCAGTTAGTCAAATCAAACAAAGTATTATAGACTTTTTTAGTAGCTTAGGTTTTGATATTGTTAATGGTTTGGAAATTGAAACGGAATTTTATAATTTTACAGCATTAAATATTTCCAAAAATCATCCAGCTCGCGCTATGCACGATACATTTTATTTTGATAATGGTTCTTTATTAAGAACGCATACTTCTCCAACACAAATTCATTTAATGGAACAACAGCAGCCTCCTTTGCGTTTAATTGCACCAGGTCGTGTTTATCGTTGTGATTCTGATTTAACTCATACACCGATGTTTCATCAAGTTGAAGGATTAATGATCGATAGAGATGTTAATATGTCCCATTTGCGCAGTATTTTACAGTCTTTTTTAAATTATTTATTTGCAGATGATATTGTTATGCGTTTTCGACCATCATACTTCCCTTTTACTGAACCATCAGCAGAAATTGATATGGCTTGCACTCAATGCGCTAATAAAGGTTGTCGGTTGTGTAAATTTACTGGGTGGATTGAAATTATGGGATGCGGAATGGTACATCCAAATGTATTGGTTAATGTTAATATATCTGCACAAGAATATCAGGGATGGGCTTTTGGTATGGGAATAGATCGTATAGCAATGTTATATTTTGGTATTCCTGATTTACGTATGTTATTTGAAAATGATGTTAATTTTTTAAAACAATTTTAATGGCTTTTGTCTGGGATAGATCTTTTGATTAAAGGATTTCAACAAAATGTTGTATGCTTTTGTATATGGAGCTATTTTGGCGTTAGGTTTGATACTCCCTTTGGGAGCACAAAATCTTTTTATCTTTATGCAAGGAGCTCGTCAAAAACATTTTTTACATGCAATGCCAACTGTGTTAACAGCAATTTGCTGTGATACAATTTTAATTGTTTGTGCGGTTTTAGGTGTGTCGGTTGTTGTCTTTACGATTCCATGGTTAAAAACTACAATATTATTATTAGGTTTTGTTTTTTTATTATATATAGGTTGGATTAGTTGGCATAGCGCCGCAAGTAAATTGAATATTGATAAAATACCATTATCAACTAAGAAACAAATAATGTTCACAGCATCAGTTTCTTTGTTAAACCCACATGCATTGTTAGATACAATTGGTGTGATTGGTACGAATTCGTTATCGTTTGTTGGTAATACTAAAGTCGTGTTTACTTTGGCGTGTATTTTGATCTCTGCTTGTTGGTTTTTTACTTTATCTGTTATGGGACATTGTTTACATAAATTAGATCGAAAAGGGTCGTTGTTGCAAATTATTAATAAATTATCAGCAATTATTGTTTGGAGTATTGCGATGTATATTGGCTGGTTATTGATGCATTAATAATATAATTGAGATTCTGTTTGAGCAACGCGAGTTTAGCTTAAGAAAAAGATAGGTTATTTTTGTGAGATCCCTATAAACATATTAGCAGATAGTTCTTTAAAAGATATAAAATCATGTTTTCATGAACCATTTAATGTTAATTTATATCATCATGATAATGATGTTAAAGATTTGTTATTAAATCACGAAATATTAATTTGTCGTTCAACATTAAAAGTTAATAATAATTTATTAAATACCTCCAATAGATTGCGTATTATAGCTACAGCTAGTAGTGGGGTCGATCATATTTCACAAGATTGTTTATTAAAAAATAATATTGTTTTATTTGATGCGCATGGATCTAATGCACCAGCAGTTGCTGATTATGTATTGTCGTGTTTAGCATATTTAAAATATGAGAATTTATTACCGCAAGGTCAGGTTGGTATTATCGGTTATGGTGCCGTGGGTAATGCAGTTCATGATTATTTTCGTTTACTAAATTATAAAGTTATTGTGTATGATCCATTAAAAGCATTACATAATAATAAATTTAAAAGTGCGCTTGTAAACGAATTATTTAATTGCCAAATATTGTGTATTCATGCAAATTTACATGATGATTTACCTTATCCTAGTAAAAATTTAATCAATTATGATTTTTTGCAACAATTATCAGCGGGTACAGTAATTATTAATGCTGCACGCGGAGGTATTGTTAATGAAATTGATTTGATACATTATTGCGCACGTAATCAACTCATATATTGTACGGATGTATATCAAAATGAACCTGATATTAATCCTGATGTTATTAAATTATCTACAATATGTACACCGCATATAGCGGGTCATAGTATTGAAGCTAAAAAACTTGCTGTGACTATGATTGTAAATAAAATTTATAATTATTATAATTTATCGTATAAAGTTAAGAATGATAAATTACCATTGAATGGTAATTTACAAAATTTATTGTTGATGTGGCATAATAATAAAATACTAAATTTATATAATCCACAATTTGAAACAAAACAATTACAAGTTGCGATTGATAATCTCATGCGGACTTTTATTAATTTACGTGTACAACATAATTATCGTCATAACTATTGCTGCGTCCTTTAAACTCGCTCAATAAAGGGTGATTTTACCCAACAAAAATCTGGGTAATTTTATTGAAATTTTTCAATAAATACTGTGTTTATTAATCACCCATTATCTAAGTTTTCGGTAACTATTCAGGATGGTTTTCCTTCTCCCTCTGGGAGAAGGTGCCCGATAGGGCGGATGAGGGTTTATCAAACACAACACGTTTCTTGCATGAATATGTAATTCTTCTGCTATTTTAACGTTTGATTTCGTTTGGGCGCACGCTAAAATAATTTTAGCGCGTTCAATATAATCAGACCGATGTGTTCTACTTGATGATATCTGTTCTAACTCGATCTTCTGTTTGTCTGTTAGTGTTATTTTTCGCCAAAATCATTGCATTTAGAACCATCCGTAGTCAACTATTAAAACTTTGTTGGAATATATACCTATCATCCCTTTGTTTTAAAGAGGTGAGCGATCTTATTATCAAAAAAACAAGTCAACAGAAATAAAACCAATGAAATTCTATTTCAATTTGATGCTGTGATGGATCAAATATACCAACGTGTTGTGTTTGATAAACCCTCATCCGCCCTATCGGGCACCTTCTCCCAGAGGGAGAAGGAAAACCATCCTGAATAGTTACCGAAAACTTAGATAATGGGTGATTAATAAACACAGTATTTATTGAAAAACTTCAATAAAATTACCAAGATTTTTGTTGGGTAAAATTCACCCTTTATTGAGCGAGTTTAAAGGACGCAGCACTATAGTTCCTATACTTATTGGTGACGAAAGACAATTAAAATAATTATAGCGGCTATACCAGCTGATGCTGGGACTGTTAAAATCCAAGAAAAAAAGATTTTTCTTAAGATTGGCCAGTGAGTATTCCTGATGTTGTTAGCTATACCCACACCAGTAATTGCCCCTGTTAAAGTATGTGTGGTGGAAATGGGGATCCCATATTGTGTAGCGATGAAAATAATAATGGCGGATCCAGTTTCAGAAGCGCAGCCACTAATAGGTTTTAACTCGGTTATTTGAGTACCGAGTGTATGGACAATACGCCATCCACCAAATAAAGTGCCAAGACTAATGACTGCTTGACAAGAAATCATTACCCAAAATGGAATATAAAATTCTCCATGGATCCATGAGGCTGAAAATAATAACATGGCAATAATGCCCATGGTTTTTTGTGCATCATTACCACCATGAGTCATGCTGAGAAATGCTGAAGACACTAATTGCATGATTTTGAAAGTATTATTGAATTTATCCATATGGTTAGTTTGATTTTTTGTAAATTTTTTAATGAAATTATTAAGACTAATAATTAACAACCAGCTCATCAGTAAACCTAGTGCTGGTGCTATTATAATACCAATAAATATTTTGATTAATCCTGCAAATTTTAAAGCATGTATGCCCGCTTTAGCAATTGCAGCACCAGTTAAACCGCCAACTAATGCATGCGAGGAACTTGAGGGCAATCCGTAATACCAAGTGAAAAGATTCCATGAAATCGCACCAATTAAGGCAGCAAAAATAAAAGTGGGATCCATAATGCTTGGATCTATTAAGTCATTGCCTATAGTTTTTGCAACTGATAAATTAAAAATTATAAATGCAATAAAATTAAAAAAAGCCGCCCATAAAACGGCTTGTTTAGGAGTTAAAACATTAGTGGTCACAATTGTTGCAATAGAATTTGCCGCATCATGAAAGCCATTAATAAAATCAAATATAA
>CAXNCW010000026.1:0-8803 GCA_964200955.1 Legionellaceae bacterium | reverse complement strand
TTACTAATAAGCAATGCAAATCATATTATTATATGGTATTAATAATTGGTGATAACTGTTGTTGAACTTGTGGGTAAATATAAATAATTAATAGCTATTAATTATTTACTTGGTTTTATAGAAGTTTATGTACTTAATATATTGAAGATATCAACAGTTCCTTAAGATATAAATTAATAGTAATTTATTTTAACTAAACTCAAAGAAAGGACATGATTATGCAAAACATTAAATATGAGGCACAAGAAGTAAGTTTGCCATTAACAATAGAAATTGTGATAAAAAATTATTTAGATTCGATTGGAAAAGATAAAGTTACTAATCTTTATGATATGGTTTTAGAACAAATTGAACCATCGTTGTTAGAAACAATAATGAAATATTGTCGTTATAATCAAAGTAAGGCCGCTGATGTTCTTGGTCTTAGTCGTGGAACTTTGCGTGCAAAATTGATTAAATATTTTGGCGATCAATATTGTGGTCATCGTGATGAATAATTTGATGTAATTCAAAATTCAAGATTATTTTATAAGGTAATTCGCAAAAAACAGTAAGTTATTTTTTGCGAATTACCTTATAATTAAATAATCTTTGACTTGGAGTTGAATATGTATAAAGGATTTACTGTCTTATTTATTTGTTTTTTTTTAATTTTTTCTTCTTTAACCAATGCAGCCATACCAGTTAATTTACGATTAAATTCGTTTAATAATATTAAAAAACAATTTGCTGTTTTTGATAAAAAAAATGCCAATAGAAATAGCGCCAATAGAAATAGTGAATTATTCATATTAAGTAAACATATTGATAATAAAAATATAGTGCATGTGCGGATGGAACAACAATATAAAGGCTTTATTGTCTTTGGTGGTTATGCTATTTTGCATGTGAAAAACTCTGAAAATTTGTTATCTAGCAATAAAAGCAAAATGAATGGTACGATTTATAAGAAATTGGACGCTGACTTAGGTGTGCCAACAGATAATTTCATTGCTGATGGTCAGAATGCTTTACAACATTTTTTAAAATCATATAAAAATGATAGTACTTCTAATGGAAAAGTTATACCAATGGTTTATGTCGATTCGCAAAATACAGCGCATTGGGCATATAAAGTCAGTGTAGATATTCAATATGCTAATAGAAGACCAATGCGTCCTACAGCTATTCTTGATGCACAGACATTGAAACCATTTGTACAATGGGATGACATAAAATCGTTAAATATACGCGATGTATACGGTAAAGGTTTTGGTGGCAATCCTAAAATTGGCCAATATAACTTCGGTACTGGTGATTATCCACTATTACAACTTACTCGTGATGATGCGAAACAAACTTGTTTTATGGAAAATAATAATGTCAGAATTGTTGATATGCATCATATGAATACTTCTGATAATAAAGCGATGCAATTTACCTGCTTAACTCATGATATTATTGAAGATAATGTTTATTTAACTGGTTATAATGCTGATGGTTATGATTTAGAAAATGGCGCATATTCTCCTAGTAATGATGCATTATATGCAGGTTATGTAGTAAAAAATATTTATCATGACTGGTATGGGTTAGATGCTTTAACAAAATATGATGGATCTCCAATGCAATTTATAATGCGTGTGCATTATGGTAATGGTTATGAAAATGCTTATTGGGATGGAAAGCAAATGACTTTTGGTGATGGTAAAAACTTACTTTATCCATTAGTGTCTTTAGGAGTTGCGGCTCATGAAATTAGTCATGGATTTACTGAACAGCACTCCGATTTAATTTATATAGGTCAATCAGGTGGAATGAATGAATCATTTTCTGATATGGCATCACAAGTTGCAGAATATTATTCTACTGGTAAGTGTACCTGGATGATTGGATCTGAAATCACTAAAGAAAACAGTGGCGTGGAAGCCTTTAGATATATGGATTTACCAAGTCGTGATGGCGTTTCAATAGATTCAGCCGATCAATGGGAAGAATCTTTGAATGTTCATCATTCTAGTGGTGTTTATAATAGATTATTTTATTTATTAAGTAATCAGTCTGGTTGGAATGCACGGAAATCTTTTGAAATTATGATTAAAGCTAATCTTGATTACTGGACACCATTTTCAACCTTTAATGAAGGTGCTTGCGGTATAATTAATGCTGCTATAGATTTAGATTATTCTGTTAATCATGTACGTAAAGTTTTAGATTTAGTTGCCATTGATTATACTGGTTGCGGGTTTTTTTAAAAGCAGCAATTATTTGCAATGTTTCATGCCTATGGTAGTTAAGTAACGTGCACATTACTAACCAAGCATTGTTGGATAATTTGAAAAAAGTTGTTTAATATGTAAAAAAATGTAATAATTATTTTTGTAAATTAATGGTGAAATTTAAATGACTATAAAATCTGATCGTTGGATAGAAAAAATGTCATTAAATTATGGCATGATTGAACCTTTTGAAGCAGCGCAAGTTGCGCATACGGAAAAAGGCCGCGCTATATCCTATGGCTTATCTAGTTACGGTTATGATGTGCGTTGTGCACCGGAATTTAAATTATTTACTAATATCAATTCTACAATAGTGGATCCTAAAAATTTCAACAATAATAGTTTTGTTGATATAAAAGCGGATGTTTGTATTATTCCACCAAATTCATTTGTATTAGCTCGTACGATAGAATATTTTCGTATTCCAAGACATATATTAACCATATGCTTAGGTAAATCAACTTATGCTCGTTGTGGAATTATTGTTAACGTTACTCCATTAGAACCTGAATGGGAAGGCCATGTTACTTTAGAATTTTCCAACACTACGCCGTTACCAGCAAAGATTTATGCAAACGAGGGTGTCGCGCAAATGTTATTTTTAGAATCAGACGAAGTTTGTGCCGTATCTTATCGCGATCGTAATGGTAAATATCAAGGGCAACAAGGTGTAACTTTACCTTATGCATAATTTTTTGAGAAATTTATGGAATGTTTAAGTTATTGTGTTGCTAACAGTATTGATTTGACTAAACTTGATAATCATTTTAAAACAGCATTTATTGAACTAAGTGTTATCAAATTTTCTTCAATGAAATTGCGTGATGTTTTAAAATTGAGAATTAATAATGCCGTATTGTTTGTTTTCAAAAATGGGACCGTCGTTTCTTGGGGTATTAAACGTCACCAAATAAATCAATATTTAATGGCTATTAAATTATTTGCAGATAAATTAGTGTTGGGCGTAGTTTGTGATGAATTAAGTTATCAAATTAGTGATAAAACATCTATAGAGCCACATGATTTTTTTGAGGTTGATTGTCTAACTATAGAAGAAGAAAATGATGAATTAAGATTAAGTTTATCTTATGGATTTGCGCAATCAGTAAAATTGCAATATTTTGAAACTATTATTGAAACGTTGATTGAAAAAAATTCACCGATTATTCAACATCTATCTAATACTGGAAAGATGCCAATTACACGAAATAAAATACGACAAATTATTGGTGAGTTATTAGGATGTAAAAGTGAAATGAATTTAATTAGTAATTTTTTATACCACCCTAAATATTTTTGGCAACATCCAACATTAGAAGCACATTATACAATGTTAGAACGTTATTTACATATACAAAGACGTGTTAATGCAATTAATCATCGTCTAGATACATTAAATGAAATTTTTGTAATGTTTAATGCATATCTAGAAAATCGTCATGCACATAGCTTGGAAGTGATAATTATTTGTTTAATAATCATTGAAATTATATCTAACGCGCTTAACTTTCATTTTTAATTTATTTATACTAATACTATGAATATTATCTGTAATGATCAAATCAAAAGTATACAATTAAATCAACTAAAGATGCTGTCTACATCCTGTGACAAAGCTGATGGCGGATTGCCGTCGATATATTGGCATCTTTTAGTAAAAAAACGCTTACATAATAGTAATGTTTTTTATTATAATGGTAAACAATTGATTGGTTTTCTTTCGGTATATTTTTTTTATCAAGACACGTGTGAAATTACTTTATTAGTTCATCCACAACATCGCCACCATAATGTTGCCAGGCAACTGTTAAAAAATATTTTATTTTCATTAACAGTTAAGCAAATGCAACGTGTAATATTTTCGATGCCTATAGAAATCAATACATCATGGTTAACTAACCGTGGCTTTATTTATAAACATCGTGAATGTCATATGGAGCGTATTGGGTATAAAGCATTACCAGTAAGTAATACGGTTTTACAAATACGTACCGCAACTGCAAAAGATATTCCGTGGTTAAAAGAGGCTGAACATGCTTGTTTCCCTGGAACAGAAAACAATCCAGACTATATTAGTATATTAAATGATAAAGTTTATACACTGCTTATAGCAACATTAAATGATCAACTTGTTGGTAAAGCGCAATTGCGTTGGCATGAAAAAGAAGCGTTTCTTTCTGATGTTGCTGTGCTGCCGGAATTTCAACGACGTGGCTTTGGTTCTACAATTTTAGTACATTGTATAAATCATGCGCATATACAAGAAAAAGCCAAATTAATACTTGATGTTTTAGCAACAAACATCCATGCAGTACATTTGTATTCACAATATGGATTTAAAATCACTCAACAACATGATTATTGGTACGTGATGTTATCACAATTAACCACAATGACCTTTAATTCATAATAGGATTTGTTAATGAAAAAAAGAGTAGTTATTACAGGAATGGAAATTGTATCTTCTATTGGCAGTGGCATAAATAATTTTTGGCAAGCAGCAATTAATGGTAAATGCGGTATTGAACGCATACAATCTTATGACCCAAGCCCATATCCTACACAAATAGGTGGTGAAATCAAAGATTTGTCCGAACAACAGCCAGAGATGTTCACTAATAATAGACGATACCCTAAAGCAGCTCAATATGCATTGTTTTGCGCTAATAATGCAATTAAAAGCTCGGGATTAACCTCTACTGA
Source organism: Legionellaceae bacterium (assembly GCA_964200955.1). Classification (GTDB taxonomy): domain Bacteria; phylum Pseudomonadota; class Gammaproteobacteria; order Legionellales; family Legionellaceae; genus CAXNCW01. The sequence continues at coordinate 3,842 of CAXNCW010000026.1, read as the reverse complement.
GTTATTGCCAGCAGGAACTTTTATCGGTACTAGCCTTGGTGGTAGTCCTGAACAAGAATTATCTTATCAAATGTTTTATAATGATAGTTGGAAAAAAATCCCTGCACTTACAGTAATTCGTGGGATGCCTAATTCTATTGCAAATCATATTGCTATTACTTTTGGTTTAGGAGGAATTAATTCTACCTCATCTAACGCCTGCGTCTCTTCAGCAGAGGCAATTGGTTCTGCTTATCAACAAATAGCATATGGTTTATTACCAGTAGCTCTGTGTGGCGGTACAGAATCTTTATTATGGGAATCAATAATGGCTGCTTGGTGTAAGCTGCGCGTTATGTCGACTAATAATGAACAACCGCAGTTAGCTTGCAGACCTTTTGACAAAAATCGGAGTGGTATGGTTATGGCTGATGGCGCTGCAATTTTAATTTTAGAAGAATATCAACATGCGAAAGCTCGAGGAGCAAATATTTTTGCAGAAATTATTGGTTTTGGGGCTAGTTGCGATGCTTATCACGTTACTGCTCCTAATAGTCAAGGACAAATACGTGCAGTACAAATGGCATTAAATGATGCACGGTTAACTAGTCTCGATGTTCAATATATTAGCGCCCACGGTACTGGGACTATGTTGAATGACCGCACAGAAACGGCAACCATTAAATCGGTATTTGGTGATTATGCTTATCAGATTCCTATAACCGCACAAAAAGCAATGACTGGCCATACGATTGGCGCTTCTGCTGCAATGGAGGTTGTAGCTACAACGCTTAGCTTACAAAATGATTTATTATTACCGACTATTAATTTACATGATGCTGATCCTGATTGTGACCTGGATTATGTAGCAAATGATGCGCGTAAAAAAAATATTGATATTGCAATTTCGAATCATTTCGCATTTGGCGGTGCAAATGCAGTACTAGTATTAAGGCGTTCATATTGAATATTTATAGCCAAGCTACTTTTCTTAAAAGTGCAGCAAAATTTAATCAATTTCCTGAGGATCACGGAATTGAAGTTGCATTTGCTGGTCGCTCTAATGTTGGTAAATCTAGTGCGTTAAATTGTCTAACCACACAAAAAAAATTAGCTAAAATTAGTAAAACTCCTGGCAGGACCCAATTAATTAATTTATTTACTTTAGATGAATCCCGAAGATTAGTTGATTTACCTGGTTATGGCTATGCACAAGTACCACAAAAAATCAAAGAAGCATGGCAACATAATGTTACAAAATATTTAGAATGTCGCCAATGTTTACAAGGTATTATTTTATTAGTAGATTGTCGCCATGATCCGAAAGAGTTAGATCATTTAATGATTCAATACGCATTGCATCGTCAACTACCAATACATATTCTATTAACTAAAATTGATAAACTAAGCTATAGTAATGCAAAAAATTGTGTAATAAAATTACATGAATATTTTAGTAATATTTCTGATTTAATTAGTGTTCAGCCTTTTTCATCAACACACCATATTGGCTTGGAAGTATTAATTGATAAATTAAATGAGTGGTTTGATTATAAATCGTGACAAATAGATATTAAGTTTGCACTTATAGTGCAATTTAAATTATGTCATGTTGGGTTACAAAAATTAATATAATTTACCATATTTAATGCTCCTATTTTCTAAAAAAGCATATATACTTAAATGTAAATTATATTGGAATTTTAAGAAATTTATGCCCCCACAACAACAACAACAATCTAGCGGCGGTGATACTTCCTTTGCACCACTATGGATTAGTGTATCACTAGTTCTATTAGCCTATATAACTTGGCTATATGCACATAAATATATTATTGCTTTTTTTTTTCAATTAAATATTTGGCAAACAAAATTAATTTTATTGTTATTTTCTGATTCGGTTTTACAAATAGATTTGTTATTTATGCAAACTGTTAATCCTGAAAGTGTAACATGGTATCAATTAGTTAATGTAACGGAGCATATTGGGAATTATATGCGTTATCCAGTAACGCTAATTTTATTATCATTATCATTGGTTGTATATATTTCTAATATTAAATTAAAATTTCGTCGTGTACATGATATGCGGACATTAAGAAAACAAGAGCAAGAAAATTGGACGGCGATTATGCCAATTGTTAAAAAAGATTTAGCTAATGAAGATATTGCTAAAGGCCCATGGGCAATGGCATTGACGCCATTGGAGTTTGCACGTAAATATAATTTATTAAAGAAAGAAGATCTCATGACTGAGCCTTATATAGCTGGTATGGAATGTACCGCAGGTATTAAAAGTGGTGAAGCAAAACGTGTTTTTACTTTGCAATTAGGACCATATTTTGATGGTTTTCATCATTGTACGCCAGCCGTTACTGCTGTGGCTGCTGTATTTATGGCACGTATAAATCGCGATCGTGATGCTGCAACTTTGATTTTAAATACTATCAATAGAACTTGGGTTGCTGGTACAGCAAATTATGCTATTGCTAAACCTATCCTCAATAAATATATTCATACGGAATTAGTCAAAGAAGTTATGGCTAAGCATGCGTATTTATTAACAGTGATGGCATCATTAATTGCTGCCGCACGTGAAGATGGTGTAGTACCATCAGCAGAGTTTCTCTGGTTAAAGCCTACAGATAGACGTTTATGGTATATGTTAAATTGTATCGGGAGGCAAACTCCGTTTGCCGAAGTTGCAGGACCATTTGCTCACTGGCAGGCAGAGAAGCGTATGCTTAGGAGATCATTAGTGCCTATGATTGATGAGGCCACTGTAGCTTTAAATGTGGCAATTAAAGACATAAAATTATCCGTGAAAGAAGTTGGGAGTCTAGAATCATGATGCGTGGTATTGATGCGAGTAATGAAATTGATCCATCATTATTATTACGTGACACTCGCACACTGTCGCAACGAATTACTGATTTTTTTTTAAATCCGACCAATACTGCTATTATGATGATTTGTTTATGTCTTGTAGCCTTTTTTTTATCTGAAACTGTGGTTTTCGTCTTTATTATTGGTTGTCTATGTTTTATATATACATATACACGTAAACAATTTTTACCTTTTAGATTACCAAAAATTGCTAAAATTAAGGATTTTAATGATATCAAACCAGGGATTAAATTACCTAATATAGCACGAGGAATCTCTTTTTTAGGTAATGATCGTAAAACCGATGAAGAATTATGGTTTACTAATGACGATATGCGTACACATATGTTGATATTTGGTTCAACTGGTAGTGGTAAAACTGAAGCGTTAGTATCTTTAGCATTTAACGCTTTGGTACAGGGTAGTGGCTTTATTTATGTTGATGGCAAAGGGGATAATTCATTATACGCTAAAGTATTTTCTATGGTACGTAGTATGGGACGTGAAGATGATTTATTATTAATTAATTTCATGACTGGAGCACGTGATATTATTGGCCCACAAGAAAAGCGATTATCTAATACTTTAAATCCTTTTTGTCAAGGATCTTCTAGTATGTTAACACAGTTAGTTGTAAGTTTAATGAGTTCGTCTAGTCAATCATCAGATGGTGATATGTGGAAAGGTAGAGCTATTAGTTTTGTCGAAGCATTAATGCGTGTTTTAGTTTATATGCGTGATCATGGCGCTATTCTGTTAGATGCTAATAGCATTCGTAATTATTTCGATTTACAAAAATTAGAAGCTATTGTTATTGATAAGGTTTTCCCACGCGAAGATCAGGAAAGTATTAATCTTGACTCTGTACCAAAAGTTGTTAGTGATCCTTTGCGTAATTATGTCTTCAATTTACCTGGATATAATAAAGAAAAAAAAGGCAAACAGGTTTCACAAGTTTTAGAACAGCATGGATTTAT
>CAXNCW010000025.1:0-8883 GCA_964200955.1 Legionellaceae bacterium | reverse complement strand
ATAATAACCAAGATTGCTCTTGAAAATACATATTAATTAATAATGGCGTTAGCATGCTAAAACTAAACATCATTAATAATAGCCCCAATAATCGCAAGATGGTTTTTATTTGCATTATTAATTTTCTATATAAATATTTTGTTTAAATTGCGCTTGCCAAGTTAAGTCTACTTGAAATAATGATTCAATTTGTGACACATAACGTTTTTTTAATAACAGTACAATAATATGATCACCTGAGGCAATGACGCAGTCATTATCGTCTATATAAATTTTTGTATTGCGTATAACTGCAGCGATAGTGCAACTTGGAGGCAATTCTAAATCACATAGACGACGCCCAATAACTTTAGAATTTAATAGTGTGCCGTAAACAATTAATTCAATTGCTTCAGCTTCGTTATTTTTTAAGCGATAGATTTTTACCATATTACCACGACGTATTTTTGTCAAAATACTACCGATAGTAATTAAATGTGGAGAAATAGCCTGATCAATCACACTTTCATCGATTAATTCAACATAAGCATGACGATTTACTAAGGCCATAACTTGACGAGCACCGAGACGTTTGGCTTGAAAACATGACATCATATTGGTTTCATCATTATTAGAAACCGCACAGAAAACATCAACGAATTCAATATTTTCATTAAGTAATAGTTCTCTATCAGCAATGTCACCTTGTAATACAGTGCCTTTATGTAATTGAGTTGCGATCTTACTTGCGCGTTCAAAATCACGCTCAATGACTTTAACTTTGTAGTTATTTTCTAATGTTTGCGCTAGATGCGTACCAATAAAACCGCCTCCAGCAATAATTATACGTTTATTAGGTTCCGTGTGCCTACCGAATGCTATTAACACTAATTGCACCTCATGTGGCGATGCGATAAATAACACATCATCACTAGCAACAATTTTACTGTCATTAGTTAGTGTAATGGCAACTTTATTACGAAAGATAGCTATAATACGTAAGTTTTTTGAGTTAACAAATTTATATAATTGTAAAATAGTTTTACCTACCATTTTTCCATGTGGATATGGTCTAATGGTTACTAATAATAATTTGCCATCAGCGAAATCTAAAACTTGTGTGACTCCGGGATAATCTATTAAGTTTTTTATATGTTCAGTGACCAATTTTTCTGGACTGATACAAACATCAATTGCAATAAATTTATTACGAAATAATTGCGGATAATCATAATAATTTTGTGCACGAATGCGTGCAATTTTTGTTGGTGTACGGAATAAACTATAAGCAATTTGACATCCTATCATGTTAATTTCATCACTATCAGTAACAGCAATTAACATATGCGCCGCTTCAATACCTGCTTCTATTAATACATTTGGGTATGAGGCTAATCCATGAACAGTTTTAATATCTAAACGATGACGCAATTCACACAAACGATTTTCATCAATATCAACTAAAGTTACATCATTGCCTTCATTTACTAGATTACGTGCTAATGTCGCACCGACTTGTCCTGCGCCTAAAATGACTATACGCATGTAATTCCTTTATAGACTAAATTTACCGATCCTGTTAAAAAAATTTTATGAGTTAAATTAGGCCAGTCTACAATTAAATCACCGTTAGCAAAACTTACACGAACTTGTCGTTCGAGATTATAAAAACGTCTGCCTACAGCAACTGCTGCTACCGCTGCACTGCCACAAGATAATGTTGGGCCACAATCACGTTCATAAACACGTAAATTAATATGTTGTGTATTAATTATTTCCATAAATCCTGCGTTTGCTTGTAATGGAAATATTGGATCTTCACTGATTTTTTGCCCTATATTGACAATGTCGATGTTATTAACATTAGTAACTACGGTTACTGCATGTGGATTACCAACATTAACTGCATGAACATTAATATCTGTATTTAATAATTTATACATGGAAGATAGCTGTGTAGCTACTATAGGAATTGTTTTGGGTTCCCAGAGAGGGACATCCATATTAACGGTTATTGTATTATCACTATTAATTTCTAAATGCATTACGGTTTTATTCGTTTCTAAACAAATTTTATTGTTTTTAGTTAATCCGTTAATCATAATAAACCATGCAACACAACGCGCACCATTAGCACATTGACCAACTTCATTACCATTAGAATTAAAAATACGATAATTAAAATCAACTTCAGAGTTATGACTAGGTTCTATTAACAGACATTGATCAAATCCAATTCCTGTATAACGATTAGACCAATCACTAATTTGTTTAGTAGTTAACTTTATATTTTGTGATATAGCGTCAATGATCATAAAATCATTGCCTAAACTATGCATTTTTGTAAATTTTATCAACATAACAATGATTATAATATATGTCATTCATGTATAAAAGATTTATTTACTAATTTATAATTTATACATATACTGTTTGTAATTTATCCTATGATGAGGTTTTTATGAATTTTTATCAAAATTTTATAAATATTGTACTTAAAAATAACAAAATAGATTTTATGTCCCCTATTGAAATTCAATCAGATCATCCATTAGTAGTAATATTGCAATTATCACCTGGATCATATGATTTAAATCAGTTTATTCTACCAAAATATGTTGGTAAACATCAAAATTTAATGGCACATGCGATTAAAAATATTATGGAATTTCATGAAGATGACCCTATGTATCAATATAGAACAATTGCATTGAACCCAGAATTATTTCCTCAAAATTTACAACAAGATCTAACAGTTTATATTAACTTAGAACTGTATGATTATAAAACTATAGATGCTGATTCTAGTGAATTTATATTTGCAATTGAATTGATACCGATTAAATTATATACAGAATATTTACAATATTTAGAGAAAAGTCTGGATAAGATTATTGCGTATAATAATAAATTAAATGAATCTTTGTCAAAAAATAGTATTTGTGGTGAAATTTCACGAGTACTACAATGTATTAAAATTGCACATAATTTTAATCTTGCAAATTATAAATGTGATAAGGAAAAATTATTTTCTTTACCTCAAGCCATTCAAGAAATGATCGATTTATTTCATCAAAATCAGATGAGTAATCTGCAAATTTGTTTCGAATATGATAAGTCTGTGGATATAACTTTTAATGAAAAAAAAATGGCAAGTACAGTGCTATTGCACAGTGTTTGTAATGTATTACACAATGCTATTAAATATGCTAAATCACAAATTATTATTACAATGAAATTAAATAATGATGATGTTATAGAAATAGCAATATTTGATGATGGTAATCCATGTAATGCTAATGTTTTCTCTCCAAAGAAAAAAAAATCTATAGATTTATCACAAAAGAATTTTTGGCAGGATAATTGGCAATTAGGATTAATTACTACAAAGAAATTATTAAAAAAACATGCAGGTAATATTGCTTTAATAGAACAAGAGAATGGTAAAAGTTTTGTAATATCTATTAACAAACAGATATTAAGTAATGAACCTATGAATCAATATGCTGAAATTTTTCCTGTTGGCAATATTATAAATCGTCAGCAACGTATTTTGTTAGAATATTTTTTGCATTCCATTAAAAATTTATTAATTTTGATTCCACAAAATACCCAACATAATTATATTATTGACGCTATAAGAACTGAATTACAACAAATATTTAAGCATTATATATATAATCAAAAATCACAATCAGTAAGTCATAATTTAAATGCATATAATTTTATAGTAAAACAAGTTGAGCAAAAAACACTATTAGAAATTAATATTGCAATTCTCGATGATGATGTATTTATTCTTAAGAATCATGAAAATATTATTTTAAAAAATTTAGACGCACTGCAGCAATTCTTTGATTACGATCTAAAAATAACACTGCAAACATTTCAATCATCATTCAAGTTTTTGGAGGTTTATGAACACGATCCCAAGAAAATTAATGTATTAATATCAGATATAAATATGAAGGAAATGAATGGATTAGAGGTGGCAAAGCGCATTTCCGTGCAAAATTCATGTATTATAATTTTATGTAGTGGTGATAATATTTCTAATATACCGTCATATATATACAAAGTAATAGACAAACCATTAAAGATTGATACTTTAATGCATTTATTTAAAGGAATGAATAATAAATTGAATGATCAGCCTCAATCTATTAATTTGCAAAAAATAGAAGAAAATATTATAGCAGAAAATATTTTTGATCCACCAATTACAGAATCACAAAGTATTTGCGATAATTGGTGTGTAATATATTAGAACTATTTGAGTTTTATTAAAATATTGAATTAGCGTGAATCATTTGCAGCATTAACCAGCGTTGGTGGTTTTGTTATATGGGGATAATTTGGGAACATATTCGCAAAGCCAGGAAAAGTCGTTCTAAATCAAATAAATTACCATTTATTTATCCATTAATTATTTCAAATGCATCTAAACCATATAGCTATTCATTAACTTTGCGCGATATGATAGAGCCAGAGGCATGTAAAAAATTAAAGGTATGCAACAAGGTATGCAACAAGAATCACATGCCACTGCGCAACGCATGTTAGCCAAAGGATTTGATATTAAATTAATTGCAGAAATAACAAAATTATTTGAAGCAGAGATAAAGCGTTTAAATAAAAAAACTTAAATTGTCAGAGAAAAATATTTGTCAGAGCAAAATATTTTGACTAATCTAAAAAAATATATTATAATAATTGATGTTTTTACATGCTTTATAATCTATAGGGGAAAAGGGATATGGCGATTGTAACAAAACGTACAATTATGTCTTTATATTCTGATACAGTGAGTATTTATAGTCATTTGGTTCGTATAGTTTTAGCAGAAAAGGGTGTTAATGTTGAAATTATTGATATACATTCATCTGATGCTTACAATGACTTGTTACGTATCAATCCTTATGGATCAATACCAACTCTTATTGATAGAGAATTAATTTTATATGATGCTAAAATTATTGTCGAATATCTAGATGAGCGGTTTCCGCATCCGCCATTATTACCTGTTTATCCTGTGGCGCGTGCAGAATCTCGTAAAATGATTTATCGCATTGAACATGATTGGTATGATTTAATGATAAAAATACAAAATAATGTTAATGCAGATCTTGCTAGAGAGCAATTATTAAGTAGTTTGATTAATCTTGATCCTGTGTTTGCAAGTAAATCGTACTTTTTAAGTGATGAATTTTCTTTATTGGATTGTTTCATTGCGCCATTATTTTGGCGTTTTCCACAATTGGGTATTGAAATACCAAATAAATCTCAGGCATTAAATGATTATATGAAAAAAATATTTGATCGTGATTCTTTCCAAAAAAGCTTGACTGATGTTGAAAAACAAGCGCAGATCGCATAAATTATGAAGATGACTACAAATAAATCTTATTTGATTAGAGCAATTTATGATTGGATTATAGATAATAATTGCACTCCGTATTTGTTAGTCAACGCTGATTATCCTGGAGTTCAGGTTCCTCTAGTATATGTTAATGATGGTCAAATTATTTTAAATATATCATTGCAAGCATGTCGTGGGTTGCATTTGGATAACGAAAAAATTTTATTTACTGCTTGTTTTTCTGGCAAAACCGAACAAATTTTTCTGCCACCGGCAGCGGTGTTAGCCATTTATGCTAATGAAAATGGTCGTGGCATGGAGTTTGCTATTGAAGCAGAAGAAAATTTACCATTACCGCCATCAGGTAATGATGGCAATAAGAAGAATAAACCCTTTCTCACTTTAGTGAAAAACACTTAAACATAATATTTTATGCAAACACCAAAAGACGCGGTGTATCTGAATGAACAAATTCAATTGTGTGAACAATATGCTTTGCAGCATCTGCAATTATCTGTCGATGAGTTAATGGCACAAGCTGGAGCCGCCTCTTTTTCAACATTATGTAAAGAATTTCCTCATGTAAAAAATATTGTGATATTTTGTGGCAGCGGTAATAATGCTGGTGACGGCTTGGTTTTAGCCAAACTTGCGCATCAACATGGCTATGTAGTGACGGTTAATTTATTGAAAGAAATAGAAGTGTTATCTGATGAGGCACGACATGCAGCGTTGCAGGCAATTGCTAGTGGAGTCACGTGTTTATTTGGCGATGATTTATTGGATCATAATGAAAATTTACTTGCTGATGCTGATTTATTGATTGATGCAATTATTGGTATTGGATTATATGATAATATACGTGAGCCTTATGCTACTGTGATTAATCAAATTAATTACAGTAATATACCAGTTATGGCTATTGATATTCCTTCAGGATTGAATAGTGATACTGGTAAAATTATGGGTTATTGTATTCGTGCAGCAATCACAGTGACTTTTATCGGTAAAAAGTTTGGTATGATGACCGCTGATGGTGTGGATGTGTGTGGTCGCATTATTTTACATACATTAAATTTATCTGAGTATTTGGGTGCTCCAGCAGCGATGTTATTATCAAATACTATGAAAAATTATAGGTTACCACGACGTTTAGCAAATTGTTATAAAAATCAATTTGGACATATTTTGATTATTGGTGGTAATATTGGTATGCCTGGATCCGTCTGTTTAGCGGCAGAAGCAGCGTTACGTGTAGGGGCAGGTTTAGTCACTATTGTCACGCAATCATGTTATGCAGGTTATGCTACTCTGAGATTACCTGAAGCTATGATTTTTGGTATTGAGAATGCGATTGAAATTCAATGTTTATTAGAACAGGCAACAGTCTGTTTAATTGGAACTGGACTTGGTACTGATGATTGGGCACAACAATTATTTAATATAGTTATTGCTTCACATTTACCCATGGTTATTGATGCCTCGGCATTACAAATTTTGGCGGTACATCCGCAATATGATGATAATTGGGTATTAACCCCACATCCAGGAGAAGCCGCGCATTTACTAGCATGTTCTATTACTGTTATACAAAATGATCGTTATCTTGCGGTGCAAAGATTGCAACAACAGTATGGTGGTACTATAGTATTAAAAGGTGTCGGTTCATTAATTTGTCATGATTCGATTGCTTTATGTGATGCAGGGAATCCTGGTATGGCAAGTCCCGGTATGGGTGATGTTTTAAGTGGTGTAATTGCAGGTTTGATAGCGCAGGGATTAAGTTTAGCGCAAGCCACGAATTTTGGTGTCTATATACATTCAAAAGCCGCTGATTTAGCTGCAGAAGAATTTGGGCAACGTGGTTTATTAGCTACAGATTTATTTCAATATTTGCGTCAATTAGTTAATGCGGTATGATGTTATGGTAGATAAGGATCACGCACGAAATACGTTCTTATTCTTGACTGAACAAGAATTAATTTATTTTGCTCAAGATTTCTCTAATAAATTGTTATCACCAATAATTATTGGTTTTAGTGGTAATATTGGTGTTGGTAAAACTACTTTTATCCGTGCATTATTAAAATCTTTGGGTATCATGGATGTCATCAAAAGCCCAACATTTTCATTGGTAGAAAGTTATAATAATATACATCATCTTGATTTATATCGTTTAAATTGCGACATGGATCTAGAAAGTATTGGTTTTCGAGATTTATTAGATGCTGATGCGATGTGTTTGATTGAATGGCCAGAAAAAGTATCAAAAATATTATCAATTATTGATTTGCATATTATAATTAGTATTGGTGATCAAGAGTCGAAACGGATTATGCAGTTGCGAGCATGCACTGCTATTGGTAACAACGTGTTATTAAAATTACGTAGATAAATTATGTATATTATGCGTTTTGTAATTATTAGTATGTGTTTGTGTAATGTTATTTATGCATCGAGCTTACAATCACTACAATTTTATCAATTAAAAAATGATTTTTTTTTATATTTTACTTTAAATAATATTAGTGGGCATAAAATTTTTATTTTGAATAATCCTGATCGTCTTGTTGTTGATTTACAACAAACTAATCTTGCTATAAATTTATCACGTATAAAGTTTAATAAAAATTTGATCACAAAAGTACGCATTGGTTATCCAAAACCGCAAACATTACGTTTAGTGTTTGAAATGAATACAGCAGTTAAAATTAAAAATATTTCTTCATGGCGACATAATAATAAAAATCAGCAAATTTTTAGTGTTAATTTTATGATGTTAAAGCCATCTCCTTCACGTCGACATCAACTACAACCTATTAGTGTTAATAAATTGCATCAATTACGTGATGTGGTTATAATTCTTGATCCTGGTCATGGTGGTAAGGATCCTGGTGCGATTGGCTCCAATCATGTTGTAGAAAAAAATGTAACTTTGTCAATTGCACAAGAATTAAAAAAAATTATTGATCAGAAAGCGGGTATGCATGCAGAGTTAACACGTAATGGTGATTATTATGTAGGATTACGTGAACGTTTGCAGATTGCCAGAAAATATACTGGGGATTTATTTGTATCTATTCATGCTGATGCGTTTATCAATAAGTTTTCTCATGGAGCGTCTATTTTTGCCTTATCTGCGCGTGGTGCTACTAGTGAAGCTGCAAGATGGTTGGCAGCAAAAGAAAATTATTCAGAATTAGGTGGTGTTAATTTAAAAAAATTACATGATACTAATGGTTTAATTAGAACCGTATTAATAGATTTATCACAAACAGCAACTATCAATGCTAGTTTAAAAATTGGTAATTATGTTTTAAAGAATTTGATTGGAGTGACAAGATTACATAATCATCATATAGAACAGGCGCGCTTTATGGTATTAAAATCACCGGATATCCCGTCAGTTTTGATTGAAACCGGGTTTATTTCCAATTTATCTGAAGAATATAATTTAAGTAATCATGGTTATCAAATTAAATTATCGCAAGCAATTTTTCGTGGTATTAAATCATACTTTTATGAGTATCCGCCATATAATACGC
>CAXNCW010000024.1:0-9172 GCA_964200955.1 Legionellaceae bacterium | reverse complement strand
CAGATAAGATTTCAAGTATTAATGTTTCTTGATCTAAATGGTTGTGCATGGCTTCGTGATATCCCTAATGAATAAATTGCCAGTCTATCACAAAACTTTTGTATGGCACCAAGTCGCCGACGATAGTCGGCCTTAGCGCAGCGCCTTGTTTTTACAATACTACCGCCAATAACTATTCTGCTAATAAACATGATTCTAATTGGACGCATATGCATGGAATGATGACATCCCAAATGGGTAGCGGTGTATTAAAAACTATTACAGGGCAGGGTGATGCTGTATTTGATGTCAGTCCTGGCATGACTAAAGGTGCTGTACATATTGCCGATTCTAAATCTATAAACGGATCATTAAATCAAGCCTATGAATCTTCCAGACAATCAGCCATGCATGAAAGCCAAAATTATCAAACAGCACTGTCTAATTTTGCGCATCGCGCACTGCAATTATCACAACTACAAGGTCACGATATGCGTTTAGGAGATGGCGTATCCAGCCAAGAAACGGGTCAATACAGCCAAGCATTAGCAAAAATGAATCATATAGCCACTGATGTTGCCCATCGTACCGGAGTAAGTAAAGATGAAGCCATGCAACGCTTAACTAGTGCTGGGCTTGGGTTGCATGCTGGGGCGTCGAGTGATAGGAGTATTTTAGGGACTTTTGCTAAAAAAACTGTCGGCTGGAGTGCTGGCGGCGATATTCATACGAATGCTTCACGTACCTCAACCAGCCAAGACAGATTCCATGATGGCTTTGATAATAATGTTTCAGCGCGTGAATCCCAAGATTTTAATAAATCACTCAATTATGTCAGTCATTTTGCACAAACTCATCACTTTGATGATAGCCATTCGCAAGGTGTTAGCCTGTCTAATCAAATGGGTGCCGATTTACGCGATGCTCAAACTGCCAGCCATAATTATGATGCTTCGTTATCGCAATCAGAGCGGATTCATAATGCCAAGAGTTATGTAGAATCGCATGGAGCACAAGTAACCACTGATCTAAATCAAGCATTTCCGGCTTATGTTGCATCCCGCGTGGGTAAATCAACACGTGATGAGTTATTTGCCCATCCTGGTGATCTGGCCTCTTTGCAAAAATTACAAACATTGGGTGATGATTTTGTGTCGCATAAACGCGATACGTTAATTGCTGAATATGGTAATCAACATCAGGCAAGCAAAGTTGATGCGCTATATCAACATAATGCTGAAAATATAAAAACTAAAGAGGCAGCGTTGGGATCAACTTATAAAAACAATAGCGAAACATTGATAAATCAAGCGCACGATCAAAATCTTGGTATTAATGCTCAAGCACCACAGCAATTACAACAATCAATACATGAAAATATTCACCATTATAAAGATGAATCCGCAGCTGATGGTCATGCGATCCAAGCAACCCAACAACGAACAACAGAGTTGGTTGATAACAAAATTGAGCATGGCAAAGAATTAGCCAAGCGCAATACATTATTACCTAAAAAAGCGACTAGATTTTATGATGACAGGGAGAATTAGAATGAATCCAACTGAGTTAAAACAAGCTATAGCCGCTGACATAGATACACTGAAAACTTTAGATTTAGACATCATGTCAGCCAATGAATATTACCGTGCCAATTTGGCACAGTTTAGATATGTCTTTTTGAAAATTTATTGTACCATTATTGGATCGATGTTGCTCGCTATGATATTGCATTTGCCACAAATGGGTGGTCTGTCATGGGACTTATTCGTCGCTATGATTGAGACATTTGCCTTAGCCTTAGGTCTGGTTGCCATCGTATTTCTTTTTATCTATGACACGATTACTCATTACATTATTGTGAAAAATCAATTGCGTCATAAATTAAAAACTGGTGATGTGATAGTTGAAAAATTTCAACTTTTAGGCAAGATTTCCTACAGAATATTTGCAACTATTGTGATTATTCCAGCATTTTTTCTAGATCCTGGATGTGTTTTGGTTGCCGCCGCTGCTGGATTTATTATTACTGCGGTTCTAACGGGTGTCATTATTGATATGGAAACTAATCGTATTGGTATCAGTACGTTAATGACATTAATCAATCAATATTTTGACAAGAAGAAAACATTATGAGCTCCCAACCAAATTACAAACACTATACCCGTGGCGGGCAAATATCATTTCACAATTTGCGAATGTGGGATCAAATCACCAAAATGCTGCTGATGATTTGCCTATTTATCTGGATATTAGTGACATGCCTTATTACTTGGCACTTAACTTCCACTGATATGCTGATTCAATCACTTTGGCATTATTACGCCAAGTTTTTAGATCTGGTTGGACAAAAAACCATTGTTGATATCCCGTTTCATGGCCATGTATTAAAACAAAATGTAGCTGTTTTAGCGCATCATCCGTTTTACATCAGAATAGCAGCGCAATGTTTGCAATTATTTTATAAGGCCGCGCTGATTGGATTTTTTGTAGCATTATCATTAGGCATTGGGCTTGCGATTTATTTTGTACGTCATGGCAAACAACAAACCAAAAATCAATTTATTCGTGGTGCCAGTTTAGTTGATCCAAAAATACTTAAAAAACAAATTATTAAAGCCGGTCGCGCATCGGATCTAACCATCGATGGACTGCCACTCATTCGTGATAGTGAAACTCAGCATTTATTAATCCATGGCACAGTTGGTATGGGCAAAAGCCAACTTATTATGAAATTAATGGACTGCCTGCGAGCTCGCGGTGACAGAGTTATTGTGTATGATAAAGGTTGTACGTTTACCCAAAGTTATTTTAATCAAGACTGTGATGCATTATTGAATCCATTTGATGCTCGCTGTGCTAATTGGGATTTATGGCTTGAAGCGCCACGTGATGAATTATTAGAAAATATGGCCGAAAGTTTAATACCGATGCATGGCGAAAACGATCCATTTTGGGTTAATGCTGCGCGCACTGTGTTTACTTGTACGGCAAGTCAAATGCGCCATGATAAAGACCAATCTTTAGCTAAACTCATAAAATTATTGGTGACTGGTGAATTTAGTGATTTAGAGCCATATTTAATTGGTACTGCGGCCGCAACGTTAGTTAGTAATAAAATTGAAAAAACTGCCGTGTCAATTCGCTCAGTCATAACTACTTATTTAAAATCATTACAAACTTTGCAAGGTTTAGAGCATAAAGATAAATTTTCTATTCGCGATTATATTTTAAATCCAAATAATAACGGCTGGTTATTTATTTCTTCCAATGGTGAACAACATAAAGCTTTAAAACCATTGATTTCAATGTGGATTGCGATGGCCTCGTTAACTTTGTTGAGTTTGCAGGAAGATTCTAATCGCCGGATTTGGTTTATTTGCGATGAATTACCAAGTTTACATAAATTGCCACTGCTCGGTGAAACCATTGCCGAAGTGCGTAAATTTGGTGGATGTTTTTTATTAGGCATGCAAAGTTTTAGCCAATTGGTCAAAGTTTATGGTCGCAGTGGCGCTGCTGAAATTTTTGACTTACTCAATACCCGTGCTTTTTTTGCAAGCCCCAGTCATGAAATGGCGCAATTGGTCAGCCGTGAATTAGGCGAAGAGGAAATTGATGATACCAGGGAAAATTATTCATATGGCGCTAATTCAATTCGTGATGGAATTTCATTAGGTAAAAATCGTATTACTCGTTCAATAGTTACCTATCCTGAAATTATGAGTTTAGATCCGCTGACATGCTATTTGCGCTTGCCTGGGCAATTTCCTATGATCAAATTGAAGTTGGTTCATCAACAGCGTACAAGTTGTGCTGCGGGTTTTATTGAGCGCCAATTACCAAATATAACGGCTACTACTCATCACGCGCATACAGATGCTGTTTCAATACCAGATAAACCACAAAAACAGCAAATAGAAGAAAATATTATTGATTACATGGATTAATTTTATGCAACCACGAGAAATATTATGTTAAGCATGCAACCACTTAAATCAGCACAGGGTGCAGTGAATTATTACACTAAGGCATTTAATTATTATGCAGGTGATGCAACAGCCATGTGTTGGTTGGGTAATGGTAGCCAAATTTTGCAATTAGATGGCGTGGTTGATAAACAAATGATGCTATCTCTGCTCGAAGGACGTTTACCCAATGGTCAAGTATTAAAGAATTTTAAAGGCGAACATCGGCCTGGATTTGATATGACATTTTCAGCACCTAAAAGTGTTTCTATTTTAGTAGGACTTGGTGTTGCGCCTGAGTTAATCAAGTTTCATGATGCTGCAGTTAAACATGCAATAACTCAAATTGAAAAAGAATTTGCTCAAGCACGTGTCAGTTCTAATGTCCAAGTGCATTATGAAAAAACTGACAATTTATTAATAGCAGCGTTTAGGCAACCAAGTTCCCGTGCTAATGATCCGGCATTACATACGCATAGCGTGACCATGAATATCACATTTCTTAACGGACAAGCAAAATCATTGGCCAGTGATAAACAACGTTATAATGGTGTAATCGAACAAATTCAAAATAATCAACGCTATTGTGGGTTATTATATCGCCAACATTTGGCAAATAGTTTAAAGGAGGCTGGATTTCATCTGCGATTAACTGGCGATGGTTTATTTGAAATTGATGGTATGCCTGAGGAATTATTAAAAGAATTTTCAATTCGTCGCCAAGATATTGAACAATACATGGCTGATGAAGGCTGGAGTGGCGCAAAGTCGGCTTCAAAAGCAGCTGAGATGTCACGGCCCAAAAAAGAAGAACATAATTTAGATATACTGCAATCTGATTGGCATGAGCGAGCAAAGACATTAGGCTTTGATGCTGCGCAATTCATGGCAAATCGCGATCAAAAATCACCAGATAACTTATTTTTCATCATCAAAAATAAATTACTCGTATTATTTAAAAATAATCCAGAACCATCTGAGCGTGAGGCTGCTACTGCCTGTGTAAAAGTTGCCATTGAAACATTAAGTCAACGCGCTTCAGTTTTTAGTTAAAGATTATTAAAAACCGAAAGTTTAAAACATAGCCTGGTGCATCATGCGCCAATTTCACAACAAGCAATTGATGATGCGATTGGCAAGCAAAAAAGCACACAAAATATTTATGAAGGATATTGTCAGCATACTAAACAACCAGTACTTACAACACCATGGTTATTAACACTCGAGGCTGAAACTATTACTCGCATTGAGAATAATAAAGGGGTTTTAAAGCCTATTTCAAGCATTAAAGATGCACAATTATTTCAAAAATGTGTCGATGAAAGTTATGCAATGCCGATGACGAATTCGCAGAAAAAAGCGATGCAGCTGATATTGACCAACAAAGATAGGTATGTGGCAATTCAAGGTTATGCTGGCGTTGCCAAAACTACTATGCTTGCCACGGCGCGACAGTTTATTGAAGACAAAGGCTATCAATTGCGCGGCATTACCGTAGCTAGCTCTGCTGCCAATGAACTAGAAACTAAAGCCGGTATTCAATCTGATGTATTTCCATTAGTGCATCAGGAATTAAAACAAGCCAGCCCTGGCTCTTTAACTAAAACTATTTTTATAGTTGACGAATCATCAATGCTGTCATCACCACAGGGACATGAATTAATCAAATTAATTGAATTAACCGCTGCACGATTAATCTTGGTTGGCGATAAAGCTCAATTACCAAGTGTTAATAATGGGCGGATATTTAGCTTGAGCCAAGATTACGATATTCAAACCGCAGTGATGGATGAAATTGTGCGGCAAAAAAATCCACAAGCATTGGCAGCCGTGCAGCACGCCACACGTGGTGAAGTCCGTGAAGCGATTAAAAAATTAGAACATGTGGAAGAATTACCAAGCCATGAAGCTCGTATTCAATGGATTGCTGAAAAATGGCTATCATTAATTCCAAAAGATAGAGAGCAAACATTACTATTTGCACCAACCCATGCTAATCGTAAAGCAATTACTATATTAATACGCGCGGGTTTAGAAAAAGAAGGCGTATTACAAGGCGCGACGCATATACAATCTACACTAAAAGCAAAATCAATTGAAGCTGTGCAACAACGATTTGTAGCTTATTATCAACGTGGTGATGTAATTCGCTTCAATCAGGATTTCAATCAAAATAAGATCCAACGCGGGAATTATTATACTGTCGGTCAAATTACTAAAACCTATCGTTCAAATAATGTATTGCCATTAATCAATGATAATGGAAAAACCACGCTGTTTGCTTTAAAAAATTTGCCGCAATATAAAACTCATACAGCAGCTTTTGAGCGCGTGATCGAGGTTTATCAAACTCAACAGTTAGATCTTAAAATTGGCGATAAAGTCATGTGGTCTCGTAATTTTAAAGCTGATGATATTAGAAATGGCCAACTAGCAAAGCTAATATCACATAATGCAACTGAGATAGTATTTAGCCTAGATACAGATAAGCGAATTACCTTAAATAAAAATCACCCAGCATTAAAACATCTCGATCATGGCTATGTGCTAACCAATTATAAAGTTCAAGGTAAAGATGCTGGTCGTGGCATTGGATTAATGGAATCTTATAATAAATTTGGTGCCACATTAAAGAATTTTTATGTGCAGATTTCTCGTGGAATTTTGGGCATGACTTTGGTAACGGATAATTGTGAACGTCTTGTCGCTGCAATTGATCGCAATCTAGATGAAAAACCTGCGTCGTTAGATATGTTATCAAGTCAACAATTAATTCAACATGATGCGCGCTTTAAAGCACAATCTCAGCTATCAATACAACCAGTAATTGATAAAAAACTGCAGCGTGAGTTTGATGTCTTACCAGTTATACAAAAAACCTACAAATCAGAAAAAATTCTAGAATTAGAACGCTAACTTAAAAGGAAAATATATGCCAAGATTAACTATTACTTTACCAAAAACCGTTTATAATCGATTATCGGTATTGTCGATGCAATCCAATGATTCCATGTCTAGTTTTATTAATAGATTAATTGGTGTTGGTATGTGTTGCATGACTGATGATTATCAATCAAAACAAAATAATAGTGAGGTGGTTGAGCAACATTGCCAGCATTTAATTATTCAAATGAATGCGTTAATTAAAAACATGTCGTCTGAAATGTTGAAATTTAATCAAGAGGATTTTGAGAAACTTAGGCAGGCTGCAGTGATTAAATATAATGAATTAATACAAAAATAAATAAAAATTTGATAGATAATGAAGCCGTTAATTTAACGACGAATTATTTTTTGCTTTTTCTTAGGCTTTTTAACTGTTTTGATTAACGGCACAAATTTACTGTACCCGCCACTTATATACAGTAAATTCTTCCACCAAATAGATACATTTTTAATGAGAATTTTTTTACGCAATCTATATGTGTTGTAATGTTTCATTATACCTAAATATGAATTCATACTAGACAAGAATGCGGTTTGTTCTTCTTTGTTGGGCTTGCCTTTACAAGCCACAGCATTATGCTCAGCAATAGCATTATAAAAATTACCGCTGGTCCGTTTACCGATACAAATTCGATGTGGTTTTATCGTAACACCAAGAAAAGTAACGCCTTTCTCATAATGTTGCAAATATAATTTACGTGGATGTATGGTCAATCCAAGTTTGGATTTCAGAAAATCAGAAATTATCGGAATTAATGATGTTAAATAATTTTTATTCTGATGTACAATAATACAATCATCAACGTAACGGCCATAATAGCGGATACCTAAATCGTGTTTAACAAAATGGTCAAAGGCATTCATGTAAAAGTTCGCAAATATTTGACTGGTAAGATTGCCAATCGGTAATCCACAAGCTGGCGCGGAATAGAATAAGCTTTTATTGTTGGGTAAATTATGCCAGTTATTGCGATTGCCTTTGATGATACAGTTTTTTGTGGGGTTATTATTAAGAATTTTATGGCAGAGAATTAGTAATAATCTTTTATCTGAGTGCAGATAGTATTTGGTGATAAAAGCACGTAATTCTGTCCACAGGATGCGTTTATTAATCGCCATAAAAAAACCTTGAATATCTAGTTTTAATATATGGCAAGCCGTTGTATAATTCTGTGAGCACTTTCTGATAAAACTATCGGCGCGTTTAATGCCAAAGTGTGTTCCGCGACCTTCACGGCAAGCGTAGCTATCATGAATAAAAATGCGTTCAAACAATGGGTTGAGTTTTTTAATAATTAGGTGATGTACTATACGGTCTCTGAAATCGGCAGCGAAAATTTCTCGTTGCACTGGTTTGTCAATAATAAAAGCTATTGATTTACCTGGTTGATAGGTACCGGTATTAATTTCTTTTAAAAGTATGGATAGGTTGGCTTCATAATCCATTTCAAATTTTATTGCATTCATGGTATTGCGTTTGTTTTTGCGACAATCCTCGTAAGCCTCGAATAATTCGATTAATTTAATATTTGTGTCATCAATCTGCACTACATTGTATCCAATAAAAAACACTGACCATGGTTTAATATGGCCAGTGGGTGTAAATTAGTTTTATTTAAAACCCCGAGAACACCGAACCCCAAGAGTGTTGTTCTTATTGTTCTGATTCTGATTGCCGCCACCACCGTTGAAGTTCTGGTTCCACGCTTTGTTCGTGGGATTGCCAGAGTTCTCGGTAGAGCTCCAAAAGTTGCCAGCAATCCAAAGGCGTCTGAATCATAACAAGGTATCCTGCTATGATATAATTTCGCTACCCATTAATAAAAAATCTAATAGGCAGCCCCTTTGCGCTTTTAAATAAAAACCTGCTCGCTCACTGCCACCGTAACAGCAGTGATTCTGGCTTTTTTACTTGCTGGAATTGCGCCAGCTAGTAACTTGGCGACCGATTATTTCCATAAGCTCACTTAGTGAGACTTGCTTTTTCATCGACAATAATCTCATATCAACGCATAAACGAATCTCAAGTTTTAATAATTCAAACTCATCTAAAAATATCTCCAAATGTTCAGCGCGATTTTTATATTTATTGGCGCGATAAATGCTGCGAATTAATTGCAATGAATCGCGCTTCATATCCTGTCCTAATGTAAATTTATATTCTTTGGGGAAATCTCTAGTATATTCGAACACTTTCAGAATTAACTGATAAGTTTCGCGATAAACTGGTAAATTTACATGCAATGTCATAGTAAAATCCAAAATCGACCGCTACGCGGTTA
>CAXNCW010000023.1:0-9385 GCA_964200955.1 Legionellaceae bacterium | reverse complement strand
TAATTATCGGGCTATTAATAGTTATGTTTATGTTATGTTGGCAATTATCATTAATGTTTTTAATTGCGATACCTTTTGTAGCTATAATTGTTGATATGACTAATAAGCGTATACGTAAATTAAGTCATAGAATTCAAAAAAATATGAGTGAAGTTACCGAAATTGCTGGTGAGGCGATTGATGGTTATCGTGTCATTCGCATTTTTGGTGGTGCACAACATGAATTAAATAAATTTAATACTGCGACCGAATCATCGCGTATTAATGATATGAAAGTTGCTTTAAGCAAAGCCTTAAATGTAGTGGGGGTTCAATTTGTGGTGGCGATTTGTATTGCTATTATTATTTTAATGGCAATTAAATTATCCACAGTAGTAACTATTTCTGCCGGAGCCTTTATTGCTATTATTGCGGCAATGTTACAATTAATTAAACCTTTAAAGACTTTAACTACTTTAAATACTATGTTTCAACGTGGTTTGGCTGGTGCTGAAAGTATTTTTGCATTATTAGACGAATTCATTGAAAGTGGTGGTAACAAAACTTTAGCTCTACCTGTTCAAGGTAATATCAATTTTGAAAAAGTAAATTTCGCTTATGTAGCGCAACAGCCAGTCTTGCATGATATTAATTTTAATATTTATGCTGGTGAAAAAGTTGCTATTGTCGGTGCTTCTGGAAGTGGTAAAACAACATTGGCAAGTTTATTACCAAAATTTTATCAACTTACTAATGGTAAAATCACTATAGATGGTATTGATATTAATGAACTTTCTTTAGTGGATTTACGGCAACATATTGCACTTGTAAGTCAAAATATAACATTATTTAATGACACGATAGCTAATAACATTGCTTATGGATGTAGATCTGTGAGTCATGAGAGCATTATTGAGGTGGCAAAATCAGCCTATATACATGATTTTATTCAGAATTTACCAAATGGTTATGCTACCAAAATTGGGGAAAATGGGTTGTTGTTATCAGGAGGACAACGCCAGCGTTTAGCTATAGCGCGCGCTATGTTAAAAAATTCACGCATATTATTACTTGATGAAGCCACTTCATCGTTAGATAGTGAATCGGAGTCATATATTCAAGCGGCATTGAATATAATTATGGCAGGACGAACGACATTAATTATTGCGCATCGCTTGTCTACTATAAAAAATGCAAATAAGATATTAGTTTTACATCATGGTAAAATTATGGAATGCGGACCGCATGATGAGTTACTTGCATTGCAAGGTTATTATTACAATTTATATCATGGCAAAACATTCCGTGAAAATCTTGCATCCATCATAGCTTAAAGTCTTTAGGCACTGTAAATCAATAAATTATTGTACAGCAATTCCCGCTCAAATTAAATAATTCTTACTTTAGCTCCGTCTTTGCGAACGCATAGCGTGAAGCAATTGTAAGTTTAAATTATGAATGTTCCATTGTATAATGTTTGAATAAATCATGCTCAAAAAATCCAGCTAAATTGTTAAATTTGTGTGATTGTATTTAAAATTAGAATTGCTGCCTAAGGTTTATCAAAAACATTCAATTTACTAGTAGTATTTAAATCTTTTGTTAAAAATTTAGTAGATTTTTTCCATATATTATGACATTGTAAATATTGCTGAACCGCATCTATATTATTGCCATCATTATATGTTTTTACTTGATTGTATAATTTTTTAGTATTTGGAGTTAATACATCTATATTACATTCTGAAGTTAGTGCCATAATTATATTCTCTTTACGTCTTTTTACCTCTAAGGATAAGGTATTTAAAAAGCTAGGTAACTGCATTTGCTTCTGATTAGCATTAAGACTTTTAAAAAATAAAATATTTTCTTCATTGTATATAAAAACTTTAGTTGTAACTGATACTTCCTCAGCAATAGTATTATTTAATAAATTTAATACTTCATTTTTATTTATCTTTGGATCATATGCCTTATTAAATCCACGTATTTTAAATGATTGTTCAATTTTGGTGTCTAGATTGTTAATTTTATTAGATAATAATTGCATCGATGATGTTTTTGTAGTTAATTTACTTAAATCTTGGTGTAAAGACATATATTGATCAGACTGATTATAATATGTATTATTAAAAGCATCGCACATTAAAGCATATAATCCCAATATTTTTATACTGTTCAATGATAACAATTTAATAAGTTTTAAAATAAAAGGATCACTTAAATCATGTTTACCAACTTTTCCATGAGTATTTAAAATAATAAACACATCAGTAGCGTTAGCGTGATCGATTAAAATTTTTTTTACAATATTTTGTGCTTGCAATAATTGCCAATTTATTTTTTTTGCTGATAGCTCGCCCGCAAATAAATTTAATTCATAATTGTGTATAAAAAATTGTTTTACTGTGTAACGATCACAATCAACTTCTTCATTGCATTGTTTGTATGATTGTTTGCAACCTTTAGTATTTTTAGTATAAATACTATTCAATATTAACGCTATCATTATGCTCTTGCCTCTTGCATTAGTTTGACAATACAACTTTACTATCCTAGTCTTATGATAAGACATTAAGGAGTTATTATGCAACAAATAAAAGAATTATGCATCATTATTGAAAGTAAATATCCTAATGATGTTGATGACGAGAAGCAAAGAAAAAAAAATCAACAGTATCAAACAGAAATAGATCAAGATCATGCAACAATGTATAATATGTTAAAAAACGACCATGATATACATACTATTACGGTACCAGTTAACTCGAAAGTAAATCAGGCTTTAAAACAAACATTAAGTACAGATTCACATAAAATTTTAAATAAAGCAATGCAAAAACGAGAGTATAATCGTTGTCATATAGTATTAAATACGCACGGTGAGTCTGGTTCCAGTGATTTACAAGATGAGGTGATCAAATATTATATACAACAATGTTCTGAATGTGATATTAAAATTCATCAAATTAGCGCATTACAATGTAATGCATTTAAAAAGAGGACTAAACAGGATCTGCTGGATCAAAAACCGATGATGCCTGGACAACAATATGCTGATTCAGTACCTATTAAGGTAAATACAAGATCATCTATGGACATTTTATTGGCAAGACTAAATAAGTTAGAAACAAAACATGAAGAAAAATTTCAGTTACGTGGACCATTGATTGCTTACATACCTAATAATGATCAAAAATTAATCAGTGATATTTTACTTGGTGAGAATAATAATGATATTCAAACAGTAGAGGTTCAAACACAAAAATTTAATCCAAATGAAATTGAAGAAACGATTAAGATTTTTAAAGAAGAAATTGTTAAACTAAATGAGTTAAGTCAAAATCCAACAGATAAAGAATATAAAGATTGTGAAAAACATTGTTTGCAATTACGTAGTAAAATTGAAATGGCATTTGCTATAAAAACCGCCAAGATATACTCATTAATTAACAGTTCAGATAAAACATTTACAGATATACATAATAAACTAAATCCAGAGCAACTAAAATTGTTTAGTCTAATGATTGAGCAATATAAATTAAAAAATAACAAAGAGGAAGTATCTCTGGATGAATTAACACAAAACAATTGTAAGTGTTTAAATAATGATTTTAAAAAAGCATATAAACTTGTTAAGACAGTTAATCATACGGATGATAATAACACGATAACTAAGGTTAATGAGATTAATGAGGATTTTTTAAATTTTGCAAAATCAAATAAATAAAATTTTTTAAATTTTCAATCAAACAGATAACACTGTCATCATTATTTGATTAATCAATCTTGCACCACAGACTGTATATATTGTATGGTTATAACCACATACGTTGAAATACTTTCAATCAATAAAGTTAAATATTAAAAAATGTGTAATGCAATAATGTTATTTGATTAGAAAAATTAATATACATTTAGATCTTTTCTGGATTGCTTCACGCTACGCGTTCGCAAAGACGGAGCTGAAGTAAGAATTATTTAATTTGAGCGGTAATTGCTGCACCTTGCATAGATAATTTCACTTTTTATGATTATTAAGCTAAAATAATAGCTCTTTAATCTTTATAAGGAATGTGCATAAAATATAAATTACTATTCTTGATTGAAATGCTGTTTGATCTCCGCGGGTTTAGCAAAATCAAGAATAGTAATTTATTTTATGCACGTTCTTAATTAATCTTATAGGTGATTTTTATAATTAAATTTATTAAAAAATTGTTCAATAAAGCGGACAGTGACTTACAACATTCTGGTAAAATTGTTTCTCAAAAACAGCACCATATTAAAATAAGTAATATTAGTATTAATGCAATTAATGTATTAAAACACTTAAATCGTGCAGGGTTTCAAGCATATTTGGTTGGCGGTAGTGTAAGGGATTTATTATTAGATAAAATTCCTAAAGATTTTGATATTGCAACAAATGCGACTCCAGCACAAATGCGTAAATTATTTCGCAATGCACGTATTATTGGAAAACGTTTTAAATTAGTACATATTATTTTTTATAATGAAATTGTCGAAGTTGCAACTTTTAGAGGCAATGAAGCATCGAGCACTAATCAGAAAGTTAATGAACGTGGCATGATAGTTCGTGATAATGTGTACGGCACTATGACGGAAGATGCTTGGCGACGCGATTTTAGTATTAATGCTATTTATTATAATATTGCTAATGCGACGTTGGTAGATTTTGCTGATGGTATGCGCGATATTCAACAAAGAGTTATCAGATTAATTGGTGATCCACAAATGCGCTATCAAGAAGATCCGGTGCGGATGCTTCGTGCCGTGCGGTTTGCAGCAAAATTAAATTTCACTATTGAAATTGCTACTGCTGATGCTATTTATGCAATGAAGCATTTATTAAATCATATTTCTGAAGCGCGTTTATTTGATGAGGTTACTAAATTATATTATTGCGGTGCAGTACATGGCGCTTATAATTTATTATTGAAATATGAATTATTTGCTCATCTTTTTGAACAAACTTATATAATAATGCATAGCAGTAAATATCCTGTAGAAAAATTTTTAAATTTAGCCATGCAAAATACTGATCTTAGAATTAAACAAAATAAAAAAGTAACTATTGCGTTTTTGTTTGCGATTTTATTATGGTTTCCAGTTAAGAATTTGATTAAGCAATTAAATAAAAAACATCCATTATCTGTGGCAATTGAACAAGCAATAAATGAAGTAATTGCAACACAGAATCTTGTAATTATTATCCCTAAACGAGTAACGCAAATTATTCGTGATATTTGGTTATTACAGTTTCGGTTTTCGAAACGCTCTGGTGAGAAAGCTTATATATTATTACAACATGTGCGGTTTCGTGCCGCTTATGATTTTTTAATGTTTCGTTCATTGGTTAATGATGTTAATGTAGAATTATTTAATTGGTGGTCAACATTTCAAAAGGTTGGAGTGACAGATCAAGATGCTATGATTAAATTATTCAGTAAAAATCGTGTCGTATGAATTTAATTTACTTAGCTTTAGGCAGTAATTTATGTACTCCAGAAAGGCAATTGCGTTTGGGTATTAAAGCATTAAAAACTTTGCCTAATACTAGTGTAATTGCTGTCGCGCCTTTTTATTTTAATGTTGCTTATGGACATAAAGCACAGCCAAATTATTGCAATACCGTGGTGAAAATTTTAACAAATTTGGATCCAGATTTATTATTGTCTTTATGTCATAAAATAGAGCGTCGTCATGGTCGGGTGCGTCGTATTAAATGGGGGGCGCGGACTTTGGATATTGATATAATTTTATATGCCCAACGTAAAATAGTAAGTAAAAATTTAATTATTCCACATAAAAATTATTTAGAGCGCGATTTTGTTTGTATTCCATTAAAACATTTAGATACTCAAGTTTTTGGTGCTTAATGGAATTGTCAGGAAATAAGATCCTGTTTAAAGTCTTTTAAGCAATAAAGTTAAGAACGTAAGCACCGCCATTTGCAATCTTGTATTCATTTTCTGCTGTATCAGTATTTTTACACTTTATGCGTCAATGATGTAAAAGGATGTCTTTTTTTCTAGGGGCGGTTATTTTTCTAGCACTTAATAATCAAAAGATTTTAAACAGATGCTTAATAATATTGTGGACCAAGACCATCTGTTTGTGAAAAACATCACCAAACCCATGAAGAATTTCAAAGCGTTTTATTCTGCATAAATAACTTTGGGTGGAATTAAGTTACACCACATGATCAGAAAAGGACAATATAATCAATCGTCCAGTCAGACTATTTTTGAACAGTTTTATGGGCTTGCGGCATAAACTTGCCCAAAATTCCTGTGGTTTACGTTCGTCATGTTTTTTGCGACAGAACCACCTACAATTTCTGCGCACTGCTGTTTTGAATTGTGTTACATTGTAGACAAAACTGTTCCATAATAATTATTTGGTCTTCTGTCATCTTTTTCATATCCTCAATAGTAACAGTACCTAGATAACTTATATAATTTTTAATCAGTAACTGTTGTTCATATACAGAAGATGCAGAATCAGGCACTGAGTTGTCAATATTTTCATTATTATTAGAATTAGAATTATTATTCAAGCTCAATATATGTTTATGAGATTTACTTTTATTAAAAAACCCGTTTTTATTAGAACCAGCAACAATATCTAATGTTTGACTACGTATTAATCTTATATTTTGTGGTTTATTTTTCATTTTAAAACTCCTTCTATTTTTAAAAAACATATCGTTCGTTAACGATATCAAATTTTATTATAAAAATATACTATAATTTCATTGTTTGTTATTGTTAGATCTCAATTCTGCAGTTTTTATAATCCGCCATAAAATTGTTCGAAATTAGCTCGCCTTTGCGAGTGCAGCCAAGCAAAGACGAGCGTCTTAGATTTGACGCTATTTTATTAAAAACAGCGGATCCGAGTTAGATGCAATATTCTCTTAATTATTACTTTGTGTTTGTTTATGAGAGTCCTTATATGTATTAATTCGCTGAAGTGTATCTTTAAATATTGGATTACCCTTAATCTGCTCAACATAATTTATATTATTGGCTAATGCTTTTAATAGCTGGTCTTGTGTAGCATTTTTAGAATCAGAAAAGATAATATTAGTAATATTATTATGCTCATCATTAATAGACTTATGATGTTGACTAGAATTGCTTTTTAATTGTTCTATTTTTTGTATTTGTTTATCAGATTTCATAGTTATTATTTGTTCTTTGAAAGCATTTAATTTATTTTGTTCTGTTTTGCTGATTGCAGTTTGACGTGATGAAGATGAGGAGAGTGATTTCTTACTTAGCGTTAGCGAATGATTGGATAAATTATCTTCATTATCGAATTGCTTCTTTCTTTGCAAAGGTAAATTACCTATGGTATCATTTAACTGAGTCTTTTGTTGTGAGATTTCAAAGAAATCTTTAGCAATATTATCTTTTTCTTTTGAAGACAATTCCTTATATAATGTGATCGAAAGTTCACTATTTGATTGTTTTTTGATAGTTTCTAATGCTTCGTAAATATCTCTATCTTGTTTAATATAATTCTTGCGATTTTCTATTGAGCTTCGCAAGGAAATATTTGTTTTGATGTCTGCGTGAAATTGAGCACATTGATTGTCCCATTGTCTACTATCTGTATCTAAAAAATCTAGCTCTATAATGTTTTGTTTATATATATCAAGATTCTGAACATGATTGCCATGTCCTGTTAATTGTATATAAGTATTGTCGATTACATCATATTTTATTAACTTATCGATCAAATTGCTAGTTAAGGGGGTTAATATTTCCTTATCAACAAGATATATATACGCTTTTATTAAATACTGAGTATAAAAGCCTTCGCCACTGCCTGATGTAAAAAACGCACTGTTCGGATTATTAGTCTGTGCTGAGGAGCTGATTTTCTCAAGAGGGGCAATAGAATTTCCATTATTATTTTTAAGATACTTGATCACCTGATGTGATGAAAAGTTAGTGTTTTTTATAGCAACAATAAATTTGTTCCAATTATTAAATATTTCATATAGTATTACTGCACTATAAGCTTGTGCTGTTTCAGATGGATAACTATAGGGATGCTGGATTCTATTCGTAATGTTTTCTATAAAACTTCCATTAACACACCTACTTGTATTATCATAATAAGCGTAATAGCCCTTAATCATAGGAATTATCTTTGTATGGCTTTTTATTGTAGCTCCGAAAGCCTGTATCGGATTTATATTATCCGATTGAGTGAGCTTAGATAACTCTCTAGTCATTGCAGTAATATTTTTGTTATCGCCATCTATATCCCAATCACGGGTTAGTATATAAGGTGTAGCCTTGTTGTTAACATCTTGATATCTTATTGCCAGCATTGT
This sequence comes from Legionellaceae bacterium, assembly GCA_964200955.1. Lineage (GTDB taxonomy): Bacteria > Pseudomonadota > Gammaproteobacteria > Legionellales > Legionellaceae > CAXNCW01. The sequence continues at coordinate 1,035 of CAXNCW010000023.1, read as the reverse complement.
AGCGATATGTACATTAGCATTTCTATGATAACCATAGTTAAACGAATTATTTTTTGTTAATTCTTTAGTTACGAAATTAAGATACAAGTTTTTATACTTGTTATTATCGCATGTATATACATCGCTTATTTTATAAAATGATATCTTCTGAGTTATTAATACTCTTTTCATATCTGTTATAGCACGAATATGCGTTTTATTGTTTATGCAATAATTAATGCTCAGTACCAAATGACCTTGACACTTTTCATTTACATATTTTTGGCAATATATTTGAACTGCTTGTAATAACGAACTCTTATCCTGATTCTGTATAAGTGTGTCAATATTAACTATGATCGCAGTATATATATTATGAATATCTTGTACTTGTTGCATTTTAATGCCTCCTAAATATTCGCTTAATTAATCATATATTAATCTATAAAGATTAATATTATATTAAGTGATCTATTTTTAAAGCATAAATTTATTTGGTTAATTACTCACCTTGTGTAAAAAATACTGATACAGCTACAGATCGAGATGGATCTGTTACAATGACAGAATACTCAAAAAATAATCTTTATAATATATTAAATGTATTAATGGATGATGGTTATACCGGTAAAAAATTTGCCGACCAAATACAAACTATAATTGAAGCAACCATTGAAGTTGCAAAAAACAACGAATCGCATAAATTTGTAGTAATTACACAACGCTGGGTTGTTGAGCGCTCTTTTGCTTGGCTTGAAAAGTGCCGAAGGTTATGGAAAAATTGTGAAAGAAAAATGAATACAAGCTTGCAAATGGCGATGCTTGCGTTTTTAATTTTTTTGCTTAAAAAACTTTAAATAGGCTCTAAGGATTGTGCACGAAATAAGTTCCTATTATTGATTGAGATGTTGTTTGAGCGCAGCGAGTTTAGCGAAATCAATAATAGGAACTTAGGAACTGTAAAGAAATAACTTGAATATTTTTATGAGTCTTTTGTTTGAACGCAGTGAGTTTGACACATGAAAATATTCAAGTTATTTCTTTACAGTTCCTTAT
>CAXNCW010000022.1:0-9420 GCA_964200955.1 Legionellaceae bacterium | reverse complement strand
GCTTCCAACTATTATTATATCAGCTTATGATTTTCATTCTGTATTAAAGTATTTATCAGCAGAACAATGCGCAATTGTTTGTGCAGCTTTAAAGGAACGGCTTTCAACTATAATTACATCAGCTCATGATTTTAATTCTGTATTAAAGTTTTTATCAACAGAAAAATGCGCAATTGTTTGTGAAGCTTTAAAAGCGCAGCTTCCAGCTATTATTAAATCAGCTGATGTTTTTAATTCTGTATTAAAGTTTTTATCAGCAGAACAATGCGTAATTGTTTGTGAAGCTTTAAAAGCGCAGCTTCCAGCTATTATTAAATCAAATGATGATATTCATTGTTTCTCAAACAACCAAAGATTCAGAATACAAATCACCCCATATCTAATAGAGGCAATTCTTAGCAAACCAATTAAAATTCAAAATCAAATGTTTTTTCAAAAAAATACTTTATCTGAATATTTTAAAAAATATATCAATAATTCATCAAGTTTATCGATAGAATTTGAAAAAATGTTGTTATTATCTGAATTTAAATATCATCTAATTAGATTACAGGAAAAAAGCAATGAGTTATTAAATAATAATAGAATAGATGCTGAAGCAGTCAGCGCTTTGTGTATTAAGTTAAAAGATGCTGTAAATAAAAATAATTCTTTAGAATTATGCCTGACTGCAATTCAAGCAACGAGACCAATGCTTGATAAATATAGTGTTCTAGAGCAAATTGTAGGCAATATTGCATTGGCTATTATTGGCCTTGTAATGTTTTATATAATCGCCGTATTAATTAGATATGGAATTAATAAAAAAAATAATAAAAACACTAACCTTTATTATTTCTTTCAGACAGAAACAGAAGAAATTATTGATAAATTAGAAAATATAACTCATCTTTCGCACTAGATTAAAGCATTGATAGTAATACCGTATATTTAACCAAGCATCAGTTTTTGATCTGGCGCCGCACGTTGGATGAATGTCCAACTTACTGGCATTTGAGATGCTCTCACCTCTCACCAACCGGATAAAAAAAGTTTTTTCGCATGATTTTCTATATATTCTCTTTAGTTAATGTTAGAATTTGTGCAAATTTACGCACGTACATTGCTAAGGAAATTAAATTATGAAAAGATATTTAATTACAAGTGCATTGCCATATATTAATGGTATTAAACATTTAGGTAATTTAGTTGGGTCATTATTGCCTGCTGATATTTATGCGCGTTACTTAAGACAACGTGGTGAAGAAGTATTATATATATGTGGCACAGATGATTATGGTGCTCCAGCTGAAATTGCCGCCAATGAGGAGCAGTTGCCAGTGACTGAGTATTGCCAAAAAATGCATGATAGACAAAAACAAATTTATCACGATTTTGCGTTATCTTTTGATTATTTTGGTAAAACTGCTACAGCATCCAATCAATTAGTGACTCAAGAAATTTTTCAACAACTTGATGCTAATGATTATATATCGGAAAAAAGCATAGAACAATATTATTCTATAACCGAAAACAGATTTTTATCTGATAGATATATTATTGGTACTTGTCCAAAATGTAATTATAATAAAGCACGTGGTGATCAATGTGATGGTTGTGGATCGCTGCTAGATCCTATTGATTTAATTGAGCCACATTCAAATTTTAATATGCATGCTATTTTGCAATTACGTCAAACTTCACATTTATTTTTAGATTTACCTAAGTTACAAAATCAAATTCAACAGTGGACTGAATCTTTAAAGAAACCATCGAAAGTTGTTGCTGGTATTATTAAGAAATGGTTAGCAGAAGGGTTAGACTATCGTTGTATTACTCGTGATCTAGATTGGGGGATTCCAGTTCCTAAAACTAATTATACAGATAAAGTGTTTTACGTGTGGTTTAATGCCCCCATGGGTTATATTAGTTTAACTATGGATTGGGCGCAACAACTGGGAACACCAGAATTATGGCGTTCTTGGTGGTTAAATACTGATGAAGTGCATTATACACAGTTTATGGCTAAAGATAATGTACCTTTCCATGCAGTTATGTGGCCCGCCATGTTGCTTGGATCGCAACAAAATTGGAAATTAGTGGATAATATTAAAGGCTTTAATTGGTTAACTTACGCTGGCGGTAAATTTTCCACTAGTCAGAAACGTGGGGTTTTTACTGATGAAGCATTAAAATTATTTCCAGCCGATTATTGGCGATATTATTTGATTGCTAATGTTCCTGAATCTAGTGATGCTGATTTTAGTTTTGTTACTTTTGCGCAAATAATTAATAATGATCTTGCAGATAATTTAGGAAATTTTATTGCGCGGGTTTTAGCCTTAGTGGAAAAATATTTTCAATCTATGGTGCCAAATCATGAATTTATGCATATAGATCGAGAATTGTTTGCGCAAATACAAACTATTTGTACGACAATAGATCATGCATATAGTGATTTGAAATATCGTGAAATTATTGTAAATTTACGCTCTTTATGGGCATTGGGTAATGAGTATATTACTAAAAAGCAACCATGGTCGATGGTGCAACAAAATTTAGCGCAGGCTGGATATATTTTAAGTGATTGTTTACATTTAATTCGTATTTTTGCCATTACTCTTTGGCCCATTATGCCGACAATTGCAGAAAAAATTGGGTCTTTAGTATTTCCTGGCGAAAATATTACTAAGATTAATTTTGTTGCAGCAATGAATTTGGTTTGTTTACCGATTGGGTCGCAGGTGGCGCCTAAAACCACTATTTTTAATAAAATTGATGCAGAGTTAGTTTCTGAGTTGACAGTTCAGTTCTCTGGAAACTCATTTTAGGGCACGTGCCTCGAAATTATTGCGTTATTTCTTGTGCGCGTACTTGTCTTGCGATTTGATTAAGTACGCCATTAACGTAGCGATAACCATCTTGTGAGCCAAATTCTTTGGTTAAAATAATGGCTTCATCAATAATTACTTTGTATGGAATTTCCGTACAATATAATAACTCATAAGTACCAATATTTAATACTGTTAATTCAATGGGGTCATGTAATTCTCGATCTAAAAAAGGTGTGATTTGTTGTTTTAAAACATCTATGTTTGCTGGAATTTCATACAATAATTTTTTAAAATAATCTTTATCGATTTTTTCCATATTATTATTAGCGTAAAATTGTTCTTCAATTATATTTAAAGCATAATTTGACATATGCCATTGATATAACGCTTGTAATGCGATTTTGCGTGCTCGTTGTTGCCCGCGAATCATAGTCTTATTCATCATTAATTTCATTTATAGCCTGTTGAAAGTCATTGACGTCTTGAAAACGTCTATATACTGATGCAAAGCGTACATAAGCTATATGATCTAATTTATATAATTCATGCATAACTAATTCACCAATGGCACGTGAAGTGATCTCTTTATCACCGCGATGTCTTAATTCTAACATGATTGCCATAAGAGCTGTGTCTAAATTATTTTCATGAATCGGACGTTTTTCTAAAGCTTTTAACATACCAGTACGTAAATTTTTCATACTAAAAGCTTCACGACGACCATCACGCTTAATAATTAATGGTGGATCAAGTTCAGCTGTTTCAAAAGTTGTAAAACGCTCCTGGCAAATACCGCATTGACGGCGACGCTTAACTTGTGCCCCATCGGCTATTAAGCGTGAATCAATAACTTTAGTTTCTTCATGATGACAAAAAGGACAATACATAATAATTAATTTCTATATACAGGAAATTTGCTACATAAGTGTAACACTTTTTGTTTAATATTTATAACTAATTCAGGATTTTTAGGATTATTTAATAATTCTGTAATCCAATTTGCGATTAATTGCATTTCCGGTTCTTTAAAGCCACGCGTAGTTACTGCAGGGGTCCCTAAACGTAAACCACCGGTGATAAATGGTGAGTAGGGATCATTGGGTATGGTATTTTTATTAACAGTAATATTAGCTTGTCCTAATAGGATATCCGCATCTTTGCCTGTAATATTTTTTTCAATTAAACTTACTAACATTAGATGATTTTTGGTACCGCCAGAGATAATTGGGTAGCCATGGTTAATTAAAGCATTGGCTAAATATTGTGCGTTATTTAAAGTTTGTTGTTGATATTGCTTGAATTCTGGTTGTAATGCCTCAAGAAATGCCACGGCTTTTGCTGCAATAATATGCATCAATGGTCCGCCTTGCGAGCCAGGAAATACTGCGGAATTTAATTTTTTTTCGATTTCAGGATTGGCGCGCGCTAAGATCATTCCACCTCGTGGTCCACGTAAAGTTTTATGTGTAGTAGTGGTGACGACATCAGCATATGGTATGGGTGATGGATAGAGATCAACTGCTATTAAACCCGCAACATGAGCTATGTCAGCTAATAAGTACGCACCGATGTTATCGGCAATAGTACGGAATTTTTGCCAATCGAGTATTTGTGAATAGGCTGAAAATCCTGCAATAATCATTTTGGGACGATGGATGTTGGCTAAATTTTCTAAAGCATCATAATCAATTAAACCAGTAGTTAAATTTAAATTGTATGGAATGGCGTTATATAATTTTCCTGAAAAATTCACCAGCGAGCCATGAGTTAAATGGCCACCATGTGATAGAGACATTCCAAGGATGGTATCGCCAGGATTTAACAATGCCATCATGGCTGCAGCATTTGCTTGCGATCCTGAGTGTGGCTGCACATTAGCGTAATCGGCTTTAAATAATTGTTTAGCGCGCGCAATTGCTAATAATTCGACTATATCTACAAATTGACAGCCGCCGTAATAACGTTTTTCTGGGTAGCCTTCTGCATATTTGTTGGTTAAAACTGATCCTTGTGCTTTTAACACTTGTTTGCTTACATAGTTTTCTGACGCAATTAATTCTATATGTTCTTCTTGTCGTTGTTCTTCCAGTGTAATTGCTTGCCAAATCTTTTCATCAAACATTATTGAGTTCCCTAATTATAATAATTTTGTCATGTTAACAACATAATCAATTATTTTCAATTGCCACAATACAACGATCGCAATTTGTAATTTGATAGGAAGTGATAGTATATGGGTATGATATATTGATTAATTCAGCGCCTGGATATTGGCCTTTCATTGCTAACCACCGGCCTTTAGAGATAAGTAAATGCTTAGTTAACGATAAAAATTGTTTTATATGGCTAAATGCACGGCACATTATGGTGTCGAAATAATATTCTGGTGCATACGTTTCTACGCGTGCTTGTGTAACTGTAATATTAGATAAATTTAATTGACGTTGTACTTCTTGGAGAAAACGAGTTTTTTTGCCATTGCTATCTAATAACTCAATTTGTAAATGCGGAAAGACAATAGCTAATGGAATACCGGGTAATCCTGCTCCGGAGCCGACATCAAGAATATGTTTTCCAGTAAGATAGGGTGCAATAGTTAGGCTATCGATAATATGATGTGTGATCATAGTTGGTAGATCTTGGATAGCAGTTAAATTATAAGTTTGATTCCATTTGGCTAATAAAAATAAATATTTTTGTAATGATTCAGTATATTGGATAGCATTAATGCTGGTTAAATAATGGTCCAATATTGAGGTGGTCATGCAACAACTGAAGTATTTTGTTTTTTAAAATAAATTAATAATAACGACATTGCCGTTGGTGTCATACCTGCAATATTTTTCACTTGCGCCATGCTGGTTGGTTGTAGTCGATTTAATTTTTGTACTACCTCGGCTGATAATCCATTAATTTTGCTGTAATCACAAGAAGTTGGTAATTCCATATTAGCGTATTTTTGTAATTTACTGATTTCAATTTGTTGTCGTTCTATATAGCCGGCATATTTGCATTGGGTGGTAATTTGTTCTGCAAGATTTTTGGGGATTACAGGCAGATCTAATGCGGGAATGTATTGTAAATTTTCATACTGAATTTCTGGGCGTTTTAATAAATCTAGGGCACGGCAATCGTGTTGTAATGGTGTGGTTAATGTCGATTCTAAATATGGGTTATGTTCAACTCTTATCCATAGATCTTGTAATTGTCCTTGAATTTTTGCAAGTAGCTCTTGTTTTTCGCAAAAAATGCGCCATCTTGCCTCTGTAACTACGCCTAATTGATGACCAATAGCGGTTAAACGTAAATCAGCATTATCTTCACGCAATAATAATCGATGTTCTGCTCGTGATGTAAACATACGATATGGTTCTTGTGTACCACAGGTGATCAAATCATTGATTAAGACACTAATATAAGCTTCATTACGCTGTGGAGACCACAAGTCTTTATCTTGAATTAATAATGCGGCATTTAAACCGGCGATTAATCCTTGGGCTGCAGCTTCTTCATAGCCAGTTGTGCCGTTAATTTGTCCAGCAAAAAATAAATTAGTTAACGCCTTAGTTTGTAAGTATGGCGTTAAGTCACGTGGATCAAAATAATCATATTCAATGGCATAGCCTGGACGGGTAATGTGTGCTTGTTCAAAGCCATTAATTGTCCGTACAAATTGAGTTTGAATCGCAAACGGTAAGCTGGTAGAGATGCCATTAGGGTAAATTTCTTGTGAATTTAAGCCTTCCGGTTCAACAAAAATTTGATGCGTGTCTTTAGTTGCAAAGCGTACAATTTTATCTTCTATAGATGGACAGTAACGCGGTCCAACGCCAGAGATAGTCCCAGCATGCATTGGTGAATGCTGTAAATTGGCGCGAATAATGTCATGAGTTGCCGTAGTAGTATGGGTTATATAACATGGCAATTGTTGTGGGTGCATGGTTGCATCACCCAAATAGGAGAATACTGGTATGGGTTCATCACCTAATTGTATTTGCATTTTAGTATAATCAATAGATTTACTGGCAATACGCGGCGGTGTACCAGTTTTTAAGCGCCCAACAGCAAATTTAAGTTCACGTAATTTTGCGGCTAATGTAGTTGCTGGTGGATCGCCAGCGCGTCCTGCAGCATAACTTTGCGTGCCAATATGAATTTGTCCGGCAAGAAATGTCCCTACGGTTAATATAACTACGTGTGCTTGAATTTTTAGTCCAGTTTGGGTAATGACTCCAGTAACTTGTTGTCCCGTAATCATTAAATCATCAACTGCTTGTTGACAAATTAATAAGTTATCTTGATTTTGTAATTTGCAACTAACTGTTTGCTTATATAACAGCCTATCGGTTTGAGCTCTAGTCGCACGTACCGCCGGACCTTTTGAAGAATTTAAGATTCTAAATTGAATGCCAGCAGCGTCTGTTGCTAAGGCCATGAAACCATCTAATGCATCAATTTCTTTAACTAAATGACCTTTACCAATGCCACCAATTGCAGGATTACATGACATTTGTCCTAGCATATCAATATTATGAGTTAATAATAGAGTCTTAGCGCCCATGCGAGCTGCAGCTAGAGCCGCTTCAGTCCCAGCATGACCACCACCAACAACAATTACATCGTAAATTGTTTCAAGGTTCATTTAAAAAATTACTTATTCTAATTTAATAGTTGTGGGTTTTGTTGTTCTGATATGTTTATATAATTATCATAAACCTTTGTATTAAATTCAATCAATTGTGGATCTGTTTTTGGAGTCAGATAACGTGTTATGAATTTTAGTAACAGAATGAGCGCTAAACCTGCGCCAATAACTGCAAGACCTGGTCCTAACGGTAGGAATACTAATGCCGCAAAAATTACTGGCGGTATTAGCTGATCAATCAACATGGAAAACACTAATTGTAACTTTTTATGTTCAATGGCGGCTTTTTGTTGCTTGGTTCTTGCCTCTATTTCTTGTATTTGCAAAAATATTAATTTGCATTGATTTTCATTATCAAGAGTTTTTTCAGGATTATTTTGTACAGGATTATTTTGTAATTGTTTTAATGATTTGTGTAATTTATTCAATTTCTCTTCTGATGCTAGTGTTGTAGCTTTATTTTTTGCAATTTCAATTTTATAAGAAACAATATTATAAATTATGGTGGATATGAATAATAATGCTGCACCAATAATTGGCAATGCTGCTAAGAGGGTTGTTGATATCATACTAGTAGGTAAATATGCTGCAGTAAAAATGCTAAACCCAGTAATAATACTAACGCCATAACAAATGTCCCTAGTCATCTGAAAACTTTTATATTTCCAGTTAAATTGTAATTCGGTTAAATTCTGTTGTAGCATTTCAAGTTGAGATTTCTGATCAAATAACTCTTTATTTATTGTTAGTTTTTTTATTTGTTGTTTTAGTACTAGTTGTTGTTGGATAAAATTATCTTGTTCTTCTTTCACACGCCAGCATGTTAGTGCTAGATCGATTAGTAATAGGACACCAGTAACAATGTTGCCAGCATATCCTAAGGCGCCTTGACCATGTAACCAGAAGAAGCATACTAAGTTGATACTTGCCCATACTAGATCGTTGATCATAATGAATTTGCGTTGATTTAATTGAATTTTTAATCTGTCCATGGTAGAAAGTCGTTGTTCTTCTGGTGTCATCCATGAACCTTTAATAGTATGCTTTAAAACTAAAAATAAATTTACTGCAAAACGACAGTAATATAATATCCAGCTAACATAGCCAGCAATGGGCGAAATTGTGGCTAAAGTTTGCTGCGCTTGTTTGGTATTAAAAAAATCTTGTGATAATGCTGCTAGTACCGTTTGTAATAAAATATTGCTCCATACCCAATATAAACGGCGTGCATTGATAGCTGTTAATAGATCTTGTAATTTTACGGTTTTTCCTGGTTTGGTAAAAAATTCTTGAATGGTTGTTGTTAATTCTTGAGCTAAAATGATACCCAAATATTTGACTGAATTGTTTTGTTGTGGCATCAGATTAAGCTCTTGATTTTTTTCTAAAGAGTCTAAATATTTAGTGCAAGTTGCTAAATATGCTGCAAAAGCATCTTTTCGATGTGCGCGTGATTGTTTTGCATCTAATTCTAATTGTCTTAAAAATATGGATTTCATGAATTTTAATTTGTATATCAACTCTTTTTTGTTTGCCTCATTTAAATACTTAAAACCATAAGCATTCATTTGTTGTAATTCGGTAATAGCATAATTGTTGAGGTTCATGAGTAGACCACGTGGTTGTAACAGGACATCTAAAGATGGTGTTTCTTCCCGTTCATCTGTAGTAAGTGATATTATGGATTCCAATAGTGGAGGTTGAGTATTCATTTATATATTCCTTCAAACAACTTAAAAAGTTAATATAGTTTAAACATTAAACAAAATGATAGCATGATTTATCTTGTTAATACAAGTAATATTATTAATATGTATAGGTTGGCAAGTATTTAGTTTTGGGTTATAATTTGGCCAACATGCTATAACGTTGAAGGACAGATGGTTTTTGTTGCTTGTGGTTTAAATCATAAAACAGCTCCAGTAAATATTAGGGAACAGGTTGCTATATCCGAACAAAAAT
>CAXNCW010000021.1:0-9527 GCA_964200955.1 Legionellaceae bacterium | reverse complement strand
AAAATATTTAAAGTTAAATACTGATAGTATGATTATAAGACTACGTGTAGTTGCAACTACTTGGGCAGCTGAAGGTAATTTATCTTTATTAAGGCGTCGCTCTTCAGAATTGGTAAAAGCTATAGAAGGTTGGGGATCAACTGATGTTTCAGAAATTTGCGGGGATCCATTTGCAGGCTTTGTATCGAGCATGTTAGCTACGACTACTCGTAGTGTTGCTGTACCTTCAATTGCACCACTTAATGATGTTGTAACTATGTTACCTATAGCGCGTCCGGCTTCTTCATGGAATACTGGTGCATTGTTATTTCGCACTCCAGATGGCAAGCCGTGGCCATTTGAACCCGGGTCCTCGCAACAAACTACATGGATAGATTTAGTCTATGCGCGCCCTGGTTCTGGTAAATCCGTATTATCTAATGCGATTAATTTAGCTTTATGTTTATCTGCAGGAATTCAGAGATTACCACGCATTGCCATTATTGATATTGGTCCTTCTAGTAGTGGTTTAATTTCGTTATTAAAAGAAGCATTGCCAACTTCTAAGCGTCATTTGGTGGCATATCATCGTTTACGTATGAGTCCAGAATACTCTATTAACCCTTTTGATACTCAACTTGGATGTAGATTTCCAACGGCTAATGAAAGATCGTTTTTAGTGAATTTCTTAACATTGTTGACTACGCCGTTAGGTGCTAATAAACCCTATGATGGTATGCCTGATTTAGCTGGCATGGTTGTGGATGAATTATATAAATCTTTGGCTGATGATAGTAATCCTACAGCATACGCTCCTGGTATTGAAGAATTAATTGATAGTATGTTAGAGGAAATTGGTTTTATTCGTGATTCTAAATCTACTTGGTGGGAAGTAACTGATGCATTGTTTGCTGCGGGATTTATTCATGAAGCGATGTTGGCACAAAGATATGCGATGCCGTTATTGGCTGATGCAGTATCAATTTGTCGAAATTCTTCTATAGAAGATTTATATGCGAAAATTATCTCACCTACTGGTGAATCATTGATTAATTCTTTTTCACGAATGATTTCTGGTGCTGTGCGTGAATATCCCATTTTATCAAGGGTAAGTAGTTTTGATATTGGTGATGCGCGCGTGGTTTCATTAGACTTAGACGAAGTGGCGAAAAGCGGTGGTGATGCCGCTGATAGACAAACGGCAGTAATGTATATGCTAGCACGTTATGTTTTGGCACGGCATTATTATTTGTCTGATGACAGCATGAATTTTGTGCAAGATCAATATAGAAATCATCATAAACAACGGATTATGGAAATACGTGAAGATCCCAAAAGAATTATTTATGATGAATTTCATCGTACTGCTAAATCTTCTGCTGTGCGTGATCAAGTGATTATTGATATGCGTGAAGGGCGTAAATGGAAAGTACAAATAGCTTTATTGTCGCAGTCAGTCGAGGATTTTGATCCGGTTATGATAGAATTTGCTACTGCAATTTATATTATGGATGCTGGGCCGTTACAAGCTATAGAAAAAACCGCAAATATTTTTGGTTTATCTCCTGCAGCTAAAATTGCATTACGTACGCGAGTGCATGGGCCACGTGAAGGTGGTGCAACATTTTTAGCGCAATATGCTACAAAACATGGATTAAATATTCAGTTATTAACGTTAACTTTAGGTCCTATTGAATTATGGGCATTTAGTACTACTGCTGAAGATACTATTGTGCGTAATCAATTATATCGGCGTATTGGTGCAAGTGAAGCTAGACGTGTTTTAGCGACATTATTTCCTAGTGGTACTGTCTCGAAAGAAATTGATGCACGATTACTTCAAGTTAAAGAACAGATGGGTTTTATTGAAGATGATATGAAAGATGGTGTGTTGCAGCAATTAATTGATGATATTTTAAATGCATATATTAAAGATCCAAATGTTAAAATGTTGCCATTAAAAGGTTTAGAATAATTTAGCGTTTACGACAATTCTAATTCAGCATTAAACCAATGGTTGGTATCCAGAGAATTAACTTGTTGTATAACCTTTGGCAATTTATGATATAACCAATTAACTATTGGGGTAAATTTATTGGGGAATTTTGCTGTTTTGTCGTCATAATCAAAATTAGTAATTTTTAACATGACTATAATCACAGATACAATAAAAATTCCGCGTATAAAACCAAAGATCATGCCAAGTAATCTATCAATACTACTTAGTCCTGAATGTTTTAAAATAAATCCAAGTGCAGCATTGGTGATGCCTCCGGCAATTAATGTTGCTAATAATATTATAACAAAATCTAAGACTTTACGGATATTAGCATCTTTGACATATGGTATTAACCATGGATCAATGAGTGGGTTATAATGAATGGCTAACCAAATAGCGATAATCCAAATAGATAAGGCAATTAATTCCTTAATAAATCCACGAAATAATCCGGTTATAACTGATAAAGTAATAACTGCAACTATAATAATATCTATCCAATGCATAATTAACTAACTCCAGTATTTACTACAAATCCTTGTAACTTTGTAAATTGTGTTAATTGTTGTTGTAAATGTTTGGCTTGTTGTGATTGTAAAGTTTGACCGACAAGAACTTTATATAAAATGGTATTATCTTTCGCAATTATTTTATTTACAGTTACTTTATAGCCTTGATGTTGTAATTTCTTAGTTAATTGAAGTGCATTTTGTTGCTTGGAAAAAGTACCAATTTGTACAGAATAACGATTATGTGAAATTACCACTGGATGTTTAGTAATTTTTTTAGTGAATTTTTTGGGTGTAATTTTAGATTTTATTAGTGGTGTAGTTGCTACCTTTTGTGGTATTTGAATAGTTGGAATAATTGTTGGTTTTATTTTAACAATTGCTTCTGTAGGTCCTGGTGGTAAAGGTTGAATTTCTAGAGTTATGGCTTCGTTACTGGCAAACATTTCATTAGCTGTTGGTGTAATAATTTTTGGTGGTGGTGGCGCTGGTGGTAATTGTATAGCCATAGCGATGTGTTCTTGGGGAGTTGGTTGCGATTGTTTAAGAATGGCTGGAGTAATAATTACTCCTATAGATACGATGACTGCTATACCAACACATCTATGTTTAATTTTCTCATTGATTACTAATTTCATTGAATCCTCACAACATCTTGATTGATTAGGCTTAAAATTTGTCCAACTATTATAAACGAACCATAAACTATAATTAAATCATCAGAAGCGGCATTATTGCAAGCGCTATGATATGCTTGTTTAGGTGTTTGATAATATTGTTTGATAATTATATGGTTAGTTGTCATTCCATCTTGTAATTGTGATGGTGTTGCACCACGTTTAACATTTAAGGTTACAGGATACCAATAATTGACTGATTCTCTTAATGGCGCGATTAATGCGGTAATATCTTTATCATTTAATGCGGAAAAGATTGCATGAATAATTTTATGAGGATATTGTATGCGCAAATACTCAGCAAGATATTTGGCTGATTGTGCATTGTGAGCAACATCAAGAAGCATTATGTTATCGTTAATTTTGAGAATTTGTTGTCTACCTGCAAGATTAATATTATCTAAATTAATTGTATTATAATCTATAGGTAATTTTTTTGATAAAATTATGCTGGCCATAAGCGCAGACCCAATGGCATTTATATGTAAATGTGGTGGCGTTAATTTTATGATTTTTTGTTGATAAATAAAATATAATTGATTGTTATCAATATAGCATTTATAATTTTTGCCATGAAAATACTGAGTGCATTTTAATAAATATGTACAGTGGTTAATAACCACTTCTGGTATAGTATCAGCATAAATACAAGGTTGGTTATAGCGACAGATACCAGTCTTTTCAAAACTAATTTTTTCTATAGAATTGCCTAAATATTCTTGATGATCAAAATCTATAGTGGTGATTATGGCTATATCATTATTAATAATATTGGTTGCATCTAATCTACCTCCCATACCAACTTCAAGAATAATTACATCAAGTTGTTGTTCTTGAAAATAAATTAATGCGGCTAAGGTAAATGTTTCAAAATAGGTTAATATAGTAGTGTTGCGTGCGTTTTCAATTATGCTAAAAATTCGACAAAGATCTGTATCAGTAATTATATGGTTATTAACTCGAATACGTTCGTTACAAGTAATCAAATGTGGAGAAGTGTAGACACCGACTGTATAGCCGGCATTTAAGTATAATGTTTCTAATGTTGCGCAAGTTGAACCCTTGCCATTAGTACCGGCAATATGAATAACTGTTGCTCTCGGTGTTAAAACTTGAAGTTTTTTTGCAACTTTTTGTATGCGTTTTAATCCGAGATCAATTTCTTGCCAATGACGTTTTTCTAGAATTTGTAACCATTGTGTTAGTGAGCAATTTTCGGTAAAGACTTTAGCCATATAAAGTTCTATGCATGAGTTTAGAAATTAATTCTGCGATTGTATTACGCAGTTCTTTGCGTTCAACAATCATATCAATATGACCATGTTCTAATAAAAATTCACTACGTTGAAAGCCAGGAGGTAAAATTTGACGCACGGTTTGTTCGATTACACGTGGGCCAGCAAAACCAATTAAAGCGTTGGGTTCAGCAATAATAATATCACCCAGACTGGCAAAACTTGCTGATACTCCGCCCATAGTTGGATCGGTTAAAACAACAATAAACGGTAATTTAGTGTCATTAAAGCGTGATAATGCTGTTGCAGTTTTTGCCATTTGCATCAAAGAAAATAAACCTTCTTGCATTCGTGCACCACCACTGGCAGTAAAGCATACATAAGCACGTTTTTCTTTGGTGGCAATATTAATTGCACGTACAAATTTTTCGCCAACTATTGTGCCCATGGAGCCACCCATGAAGTTAAATTCAAATGCACCAACAATTACTGGTTGTTTTTTTAATAATCCTTTGACAACTATGAAAGAGTCTTTTTCATTAGTATTTTTTTGTGCTTGTGCAATTCTATCTTTATAGCGCTTAGAATCTTTGAATTTTAATCTATCAATAGGTTCTAGATCTGCGGCTACTTCTTCTTGCCATTTTTCGTCAAGAAATTGTGCAATGCGTTCACGTGCAGTAACACGGTGATGATGGTTGCAAGTAACGCAAACATACATATTTTTAATTAATTCATTGCGATACAATATGGCATTGCAGCCTTTGCATTTATTCCACAAACCTTCAGGAACACCTTTTTTTGTTAAAGTTGCAGTACCGATTTTTGATGGTAGTAATTTTTGAAGCCAACTCATGTTTTAGGTCCATAAAAATATAGGATTCTGCTATAATATAACTTATATAGTTATTTACCAATACTAGTTTATTTACTAAATATCATGAAAGAAATTATAACATTGTTTATTGTATTATGGTTGCATATTTTTTCCAATACTTCTTGGGCACAAACTTGTTTTAGCTCGTCATTATGTAATAATATTAATTATTTGTGTATAAAAATCGCAAGTAACGATACTTGGGAAACATTATTTCCAGATCCACATGATCGTGATCTGGTGCAACGTATTAATCGAATGAATATTGCCTTACAGCAAGGTATGCAAATAGCGGTGCCTAAAAATTTAGAAAAACTAGATCTTTATAAAATTTCACCATTTCCCCTGCAAATTAGCGCAGATGGTACTAAAATTATTTATATAAGCCAAAAAAAGTTAGCGTGGGGTGCGTACGATGGGGTAGGAAAATTAGTGCGTTGGGGACCAATTTCATCAGGAATGGCGAGTTGTGCCGATGACGCTTGTTTGACGCCGGTTGGCGTGTTTAATGTTATGAGCAAACAGGATGAATATTGTGTATCCACTACATTTCCAAAGCGTTTAAATGCTGATAATGGTGGAGCAAAAATGCCATTTTGTATGTATTTTTTTCATGGATATGCGTTACATGGGAGTCATCATGTACCTGGATATCCTGCTAGTCATGGATGTGTGCGTTTGTTTGTGGAGGATGCGCGCTGGTTGAATGAAAGTTTTGTGGATTTACCTGGTGGTGGGGTACAAGGAACATTGGTAGTTCTCGATTTTTAGTGAGTTTTAATATTAGTGCTACGAGGTTATTATGGATAATAAACAAGTGGTTATTGAAAATTGTATAGCTAAATTTAAAGAAATGAAAAATGCATATAAACAGGCTAAAGAGGGCTTTTTGTCTCAAAAAAAATCAAAAAATTCTGAATTTAAGCGTGATATTAACACAAAATAAAATAGTTCTGGCTATATGATTTAAATTATATGATAATAATCATTATGAGCAATGATAAATACATAAATAGACATACAGAACAAATTAAAAAGTTCAAAGCAGGTTACATTCAGTGTTTGTGTGAGCACTTTTTCAATGAAGATTCTATGGTTAGTGCTATACGCGATCGTGAAATTATATCGATTCTATCGGATCCTCCTGATACTCGTCGGCGCGCAGCGAATCACGTTGAAATCAAAACCATTATATTTAAGAATAATAGCAGTAATTATAAATATGTGCTTGATGAAGAGAGAATTTTAAATAATTTTAAAAAAAATGGGTTTAATATTGAGAATTTATCTTCTAATTTAATCATTAAGTTAGAGGCGTTGGATTTTAAATTGAAAGAATTTTTAAATTTTAATTTAGATGAACATGACAGTAAGTTTTTGCAGTATATATGCTTGCCTTGCAACGAAAATCAACTTTTGCATTATCAAGCAGAAATGAAGGAATTTTTAAACTCTGAGTATATTAAATTATGTTTACCAGTATTTAGATTTTTTTGTATACAAGATTTGGCCGCTCATAATAGTATTCAATATATTAATGTTGTTTTAAAGCCTCTAATTGATGTTTTATTTACAGAAGATTTTGTAAAATTTAATGAATCATTTAATCAGTTGCTTTTTTATGAATTATGGCCATATGCTCAATCTTTAAAATCTGAGGCGAAATTTGTAGCTATTGTTAGTGCAATTGACGCTGCATATAAAGCTATACCGCCTGAACGTCAGCATGAATATTCTTGTACAACTGATATATTAAAATCGTGTTTAAATTATGGATCGCAAATTCACGATAAGATTCAATATTGTCAGGAAAACCTGCCTGTCTTTATTCATATAAATAAACATATGGTTGATTGTATAGAAAAACAAGAATTATTAAACTTAATAACTAATAAAGTTGATAATATATTAAAGAATAAATTGAGTTCTCAAGATAGTCTATTTATTGATCGGTGTATATGTAAATTAAAAGAATATAAAGTTTATCATTATAAAGTTTATAAAAAAGAATTATTGCAAAATATAGTAATTAGTATCTTGGCATGTATTACTATGGTTGTTTTGGCAATAGAAGGATTGTTAAGATTATGTGGTAAAAAAAATGGGTTGGGTATTGGTATTTTTCAGTTACCAAAAATTCCTAAGAATTTTGAGCATGATTTTGATATAAAAAATTCTTGTATGACATTAAGGAACTGTAAAGAAATAACTTGAATATTTTCATGTGTCAAACTCACTGCGTTCAAACAAAAGACTCATAAAAATATTCAAGTTATTTCTTTACAGTTCCTAATATACAAATATTTCTAATGTTATTATGATTTATTGGAGCGTGTTAACAATGAAAAGAGGTATTTGATATGGCGAATGCAGTACCGTTTGATACATTGGCTTATGCCAAGAAGCTTGAAGCGCGAGGCGTTGAGAATAAACACGCTGAGGCTCACGCCGAAGTATTAGCCGAAGTTTTAGAAGCTGGCTTCCCAAACAAGCAAGATTCTGATGTCGCATTTACTAATCTCTCTCACGATATTAATAATCTTCGTAACGAAATGAATGTGAAGTTTGCAGAAGTAAAATCCGAAGTCATTAAATGGGTCTTTGGTATTTCATTTGTACAAGCTGCTTTAATCATTTCAGTTTTAAAATTCTTTCATTAATTAATCTTTCACAAGCAGAAACAGAAGAAAATATATTAACTACTGCTGCGTACTTTAAACTCGCTCAATAAAGGGTGAATTTTACCCAACAAAAATCTGGGTAATGTTATTGAAGTTTTTCAATAACTTTAGAGTCCGAAGTTCTCAAGCGTTGATTGTATAATAATTAACCGTTGAAATGTCAAATTAAAATCAATATGATCCTTAAATTTGATATGTTAGGTGTAACAAGTATTACGCGTGGAGTTGGATTATTGCCAAAATATTATACATGCATGCTACATTCGTCCAAACAGCGAGGAAGCTGGGGGTTAATATTTATCAGTATTTTTATGACAGAGTGAGTAAAAAATATGAGATGCCGTCATTGGCAAACATAATTTTAACCAGATCAAGCTACACAATAACCTAGGCTGGTTAACTTTCATTTGATAAAAATGTAATACATGATATACTTGTAATATGTGTTCTTATTTTATGAGGGGAAGTTTATGTTAGCCGTACGCTTACCAGACCAACTTGATCAACGTTTATCGGATTTAGCTAAACAAACGCATCGTTCAAAAAGCTATTATGTTAAAGAGGCACTTCAAGATTACTTGGATGATTATGAAGATCATCTAATCGCTTTAACAAGACTTGAAAAAAAGAACTCTCGAATAACACTTGAAGAAATGGAAAACCGTCTTGAACTGGAAGATTGAGTTTGATTCCGATGTTGAAAAAGATCTAAGGAAACTCGGTCATTCAGCACAACAACGAATCATAAAATACCTTAAGGAAAAAATTATACCTGTGGAAAATCCACGGGCATTCGGTAAATCATTGTCCGGAGATCTGGGTGGAATATGGCGTTATAGAGTTGGGGATTATCGGATTTTAGCTAAAATAGAAGATGAAAATTTTATTATATTGGTTGTTCATGTTGGGCACCGTAAAAATGTATATGATTAAGGCGCTTTCATCATTCAACTACTCGGTGATATCGAAAGAATACCTAAGTTTGCTGATTTATTGATAGTAGGAAGATTTTCAATAGCTAAGTTTTGTAACTGTAAAATAGAATTTATTTCAATTATTTTGCCATTATATCCTTTTGGCTATTTCTTTATAGTAAAGCTAAATATATAATGGGACATTCTTTGATCTGGCGCCGCACGTTGGATGAGTGTCCAACTTACTGGCATTTGAGATGCTGTCACCAACCGAATCAATAGGTAATTTATTCAGTACGTTTAACGCTTCAGTTCTCTTTGCTTGCACTGATTTTTTAATATTTTTCTGACACCATGCGCGAATCATTTTAGTGGATGTTGATTCCATGGCTAACTTCACTACATCAGCAGTTGTTTTGGAAACAATGCTGCCAATTGAAAGCAGCAAACCGGTAAAGCCAGGGTCGTTCCATCTAAATATTCTACTATGAATAGAGTTTTTATGGTAAATTGATTGACATTATAAACAATACAGGTTTAGCTGCTTTCTTTCATACGAAGGAGCGGTGTAATGAGCAAGGATGTATCAACATCATTTGATGATTATTTTGGCCAATTAAAAGATCCAAGAGTGAATCGAACAAAATTTTATCCAT
>CAXNCW010000020.1:0-9593 GCA_964200955.1 Legionellaceae bacterium | reverse complement strand
GATCAAATCGTAAGTATCAGTGGTGAAACATATCTAGGTATCAAAACTCACGATCAAATCATTACCACTGCAGATATAGCATTGGTTAGAAAATATCATTCGCAACATGCAAAGCTTGAGGATCCTATCAACCTTGAACAACAAGCGCAAGCTAAAGAATTATATGAGAAAATTGTTAAAGATGGCACATTATTTATTAAGATCAACAACATAGAGAGAGATTATAAAAGTAAGATAAAAGCCGAAATCTATAAAGCTAACCATGGGATCACACATTCAGTAAGGACAGCTTATACAATTACATCTTTACAGCAATTTAATGAAAAATATCAGGCTAATACTTATAAATTTGAAAAACTAGACTTAGAAAAATTACAATTAATGATGCTTTTTAGTGTTGTTGGTAGACGTGATGAAACTGGTTTTTCTGATACCGGCAAGGAAAATAATACTGGTCATACATTATATCAACAATTCAGACTAGATTCTGGAGAAGCATATTTAAAATATTGTCAAACACATGCAGTCGATCTCTATAATAATCCAGAAGATATGTATCATGATGCAATTATTGTAGAACTAATGGGATATCAAAGCATAGAAGACGTAGTATCATGCCGTAAAGTATCAGATATGTTTGTAAAGTACATTATGTACATTAAAAATTGTGATCACAAGACTGCTATAGATAATATTACAATAAATCTTAAGAATATAGACAGTGACTTTAATTTGTATAAAGTATTTAAACCAACATTAACCAAAGCTAATGCAATGTTGGATATGATGAATGCTGCGCACGGCTTAGATCTGACTCGTTGTTATCATTTATATGCCTCTAGTAATGGCGGCTCTTCTTTGATAAAAGGCTTGATAGGTGATTTACATACCATGTCATTTTATCAAAATCCTACTATAGACAAATTATCAGAATTTTTTAAATTAATGCATTACAATTTTGACATGTTTAAAATTACAGGGAATCAGACACTTTTACCATTAATTTCTGAATCAGATTTTATCAATACTCAAGAGACATTATTTAAAGGGCTACAAAATATCCTCAACCCATACTTAGAATTATTTGCTAAAAATCCACAATTAGATCCGACACTTTTATCTCAATTAATTACTGAAGCCGAATCTTTTTATCTTCATAATGATAAGCATCTTACTAATTCTCAACCTATAACAACGCCAATACAATATTGTCAAGAGTATTTGCAATATAAAGCTGCTATAGCCATTGCAAATCATATCAGTGGTAGATATGATTTTGTGGAAATGTCAGCAGACATTAAAGACAATCCAAACAAACAAATTCCTGGCGTTATGTATGTTACGCTTGACAATAATGGTGATGTTAGTTATTTAGTGTTAGGCATGGCGCAACCTGCAACTATTCCTAAAGCTACATTTGGGCAAGTAGTTATAACCAATTTTAAAGACTTAAATGATCAGAACATCAAGCAACAAATTTTAGCAACAGCAAAAAAGAATAAATCTATATTATCACCTGAACACTTATCTTATAGTAAAAAACTATTAAATTTTAAAAATTTTAATGCACAAGTGGAAGATCATCACAAGAATGCTACAAACATTGTGTATGAATTAAGTAAAGTCAATTTTAATGTAATAAAAAATCGCACTCCTGTACTCAAAGACATAATATCATCTCAAGATAATACACAATGTATTTTTTCGACTGCAGAAGAAGCTGAATTTTTTAAAAAATTTTATTTAAATTATTATCCTGAAAACAATAATTTATCCATTATCTCAGATAATAATTTATATTTTATCACTATAAAAGCCACAGATTATGCACAGTTATATGCAGATAAATTACTCACCTTTGAAAGAGTCAAACTTCCAAAATTTATTAACAAAGAAAAAACTTTAGTTACTGATGATGGTAGAATTAGAAGTTTAGAGTTAATAAAATTACACCATGTTGCAGTTCGTGTCAATTCAACTACAAAACTGCATCCAAACGACCCTAATGAATTAAAGGAATATGGATATATTTTAAAGGGATTAGACCGCCCAGACGAGTTCGGGCGTTTTATTAAACTCACTCAGGGGACCAATAAAAAACAACATGTTGATCCGCGCACTGGTGAGGAGACATCACGCACAGAACAAGATACAATCGATCTGGATTTGCAAAAGCCTAAATACCAAAAAAATAACAATAAGAACAATGTTAATCCAACGGTTTCTGCCAAACAAAATGCAATAAAAAACACAATATTTGTTAAAAAATCAGCACATACAATACCGCCTGCAAATGGTCATGTTATTCCATATCCAGGATATTTAGAAACAAGAGATCGTTATTTTCCCATTGGCTTCGTATTTAATTTAAATAAAGTAGATTTAAAAGGAGAGCGTTATATCTGGGCACAAAATATGCAAACAGTAAAAAAACATTGGTTAAAAAGCGCAGATAATCACAAAATATCTCAAGAGATTAACACTATATTGCAAAATATCTCCTCGAATTTACAGTGGAACAATCCAAATTTTAAAAATGTAATTAATTTATATGACAAAATTTTTGAACAATTAAACGGCATGCATTATCTTCCACTTAAGAAAGATTTAAAAGAATTCAAGCAGGCTATTGACAAGCATAGCCAACAGCTACAAAACTACACGGTAAATCAACAAAAGAATTTAAAAAGTAACATTGCAAACAAAAAAAACGAAATCAAGCAATTGGAACAAGAGTTGAAAATGATTGATGGCCGATTAAATTTATACAGACATGATGATTGTCCTGATGTGCTCGACATCAAGATGTGTGAACAAAACATTAATGAAATCAAAGTAAAATTAGTAACAGCAAACAATACATTAATGACGTTAGAACAATCATTAGCACAATTATCATTAAACAATCCACAAGTATTGGCGGTCCAGCAACATATAACTACAAAAATCATACCACGTTTAGATCTAGAAATTAACCGTAAACATAAAAAATACGCTATCACCATGGATGAGTTAATTACACAACAAAATAAATATAGTGAACTACATCCTGGCGAACCCGGAAAATTTAATGAGGTTTTAATCGCAGATACCAAAGAAGCATTAGAAGCAATTTACGCTCCATTTGATAGATTATTTTATCGATTAAATCTTGCTTATCATGCAAAAATAATTAAAGACGAATATCAATATGATGTCGATTTATTAGTATTCGATCCATATAAAGACCCATCTAATTATACTGAAGCCAGACTTAGAGAAGATATACAAGAGGTTGTGGCATCAATTCAACAAAATCGCTTTAAATACGAGCAATATCAAAATAAAGATAAAGCTGACTTAGACAAAGATCACGGTTTACAAGAAACACTAATTGTAGATTTATTAAATATTGGCGGTAAAATTGTTAATGATTTTACTGAAATTAAAAATTTAAATTTAACAGAAGACATGATAACTAAGATTGTTAATAAGTTAGATCTTATTGGCAGCTTGCAACGTGAAACTAAAATCATGCAGGCCGCATTTGCTGATAATGATCGTGAAGCGCAAATAGATTGCTTTTACAGAGCAGTGGTTTTAAATCATCCAACATTAGTTCAGCAAATCATACAACAATCAGAATTTATTGATCAAGAAGTTTTAACTAAAGCGCAAACATTTGCTCAGAAAAATGGTAATACTGAAATTGCTAATTATCTTGTAGAACATATACAACGTCCCAATCTTTTAGCAACAATGAAACAATATGATAATAATTATGAAAAATTGACTCTAAACTTATTAGATTCCAAAAAGAACCTAAGTCTCATACAAGAGAAATATAATAATATTAACAATAATTTAGATATCAATAAGCAAAACATTATAAACATGATTGACAAAGGTGTTGACAATGATTTTAATAAAATCTTAGATGAAATCTACAATAATATTGGTAAAAATATACCACTATTAAGTGAATTACAAACCAGTATTCTGCAAGAACAAAAGCATCTTCAAGAATTACAAACACAATTAGCTACAATCTTGCAAGACATTCCTGATGACGCTACTAGTGATATTCTTAAACAATATTTTCAGGGTTTAGGTGCTAAATATAAACAGTTGAATGAATCATATCAAGAATTTTTATCAGCATTACAAAGTAATGCGGCATCCTTGCAACAAGAAATTCCTAATCTTATCCAGAAATTACAAAAAAATGCGACAGAATTAAAAAATATGTCAACATTAAAATGGGAAGAAAGAATATATTGCCGTAAATTCTCAGATCTATGTAGAATTGATATTCTTAAGATTTACGCTCACCACTGGTTGCTTAATGCGTCAAAAGATAAAGAAAAAGCGCAACAAGTAATAGATCGTGATGAAACAGATTTTAAGAAAATACAAGACCATAATAACTCATGGCAAAGCAAAACTGATTTCTTGCAATCAGTTAATATGCAAAATATAGTTAAATTTATTGACGATCATGCCCCCACAATCTGGTCTAAAAAATATAAAAATCTATGCAAGGATGTTAAAGATATGGTAACACAGTGTATGGCTCAAGATATTGTGACTTCAGAACAATTGTTAGACGTCGAAATCAAGATTACACGGATGTTATTTGAGAATAAATTACTAGGTGATTTTGAAAAAAAACATACTAATATAACGCAAAACTACAAAGAACAAATAGCTAAAATGACTAAGCACCAACAAGATTCCAAGAATACACAAAACTTTAAAAAATAACTAGCAACAATTAATATTTAAGTGGAGATTCAATTATGCAATTTGTAGCTGAAGTGATGATGCATCAAGCAGCAAAAGCAAATGACTATAAAAATATAGTCGAATTAGCTAAACGCGATGATTTATATACTGGTCAAGATTTTTATTTTGGCTTTGCTAGTAATAATAAAAATTATTTTACTATTATTACTGAAAAATTACCCTTAGCTATTAAATATGGTGCAACTATTTCAATTTATACAACAAACATCGAAGATCATGGTTTTACTACTTATGTTATTAATTATAAAACTAAAACTTTAGAATTATTATTTGCAATTAAACCAGTGAATACAGAAGATGTTGCTGATTTTCAATCTTTATTACCATGGTCATTTAATAAAATTTATGATATTGGTGATATGGCAATATTTAAATGGCAACAACAAGAAAAAAATATTTTTCATGTTATTATTGAAAATATTGCAAAATTCACCATCAACAAATCAGAGATAGACAAATTTCAGCATGAATTAAGTAATTTATCAAAAAAAATGTCAAAAGTCGTGTTTCAACAAGGTCAATTTAATTTTTCCCTATTAATACCGGTTCCTGTTGAAACCAAACCTAAATTAGAAAATTTTGTTGCTGCATACAATCCATTTTATAATAATGTAAACATTACATTCAAATTTTTATTACAACAAAATTATAATATGATTACCATAAGAAATATTATCAACGATGATAATTATCCTCGTATAGAAATTATTCTGCCTAATACGACTGAACATTACCTAATCATTGGGGTAGAAGACGTCAAAAATTACAGCGCACTACAAAATAATTTATATGATACTAAATTTCTCAGTGAATATTTAATCAAACATTATTACGCTCTTGCTTTAACTTTTTTGCTAAATAATGCGTCTCTTAGTACAGATGAAAAAATCAAATTAATGCATCTTGGTCAACAAGATCGGCTTAATGTACTGAAACAAATTCATCAATACACATTAATTAATATGTTTAAAAAACACACACATTTTTTTACTAATCAATATCATTATGATTGGTGGATGTTTCCTATGCATGTACCCAAAGAATGGAATTGGGAACCGAGAAATTATGATTTCTCGGTTAATGAGATTGATGTTCAAATATTATTGCATGACACTGCATTTATGCAAAATTATTTGACTGGCATTACTATGTATTTACACGCATTAAGAAAATATGGTTGGGATGATTATCTCGTACGTTATGCGCGCATGCTACAATCATTAAGTTTATTTTCTCATGTTTGTTTTAATATAAAGAACTTAGATAATTTACAACAAAAATTATATGATATTGGACAGCAGGCAATTATTTATGCTCAAGAACATATATTAGCAAATAATCAAAATTATCCATTATTTACGCATGGTTTTGAAATGGTTAAGCATGAATTAGAACTCTTTGAGAAACAAAAAATACCAAAAAATCAATCAACTATGTAGGGAACGTTTACGAAATAATTTTTACAAGTAAGAGAGATGCTGTTTGAGCATAGGAACTGTAAGGAAATAACTTGAATATTTTTATGAGTCAAACTCACTGCGTTCAAACAAAAGACTCATAAAAATATTCAAGTTATTTCCTTATAGTTCCATTAAAAGTTATTTCGTAAACATTCCTAGATTAGGACTTGGCCCAACCATAATTCAGCAAGGTTTCGCATTTTGTATCACCAATCCTAATTTATACAATGCATTTTTAGTCGTCACACTTAATTTACTTGCAATTTGAATTGCTTGTTTTAATGATAATTCGCTTAATAATATCTCTAAGAGTTTATAATCATCATTTAATAAATTTGAAGTGAGCAACGCTGGTGGTAGAATTAATACGAACTCGCCATTACAGCGACCAGAAACCGCTAATAACCAATCACGAATGTGTATAGCAGTGTCATTAACAAAAAATTCATGAACCTTAGTTAACTCTTTCGCCATAATAAACGTATAATCATCACCATAAATTGTTGCGATATCAGCAATGCAAGATAAAACTCTATGAGTTGATTCATATAATACGATTGTATGATTATACGCACGTAATGCTATTAACTGCTGTAATCTGGATGATTGCTTGGTAGATAAAAACCCAGCAAAAGTAAAAATATCACAAGGAACCCCAGCAGCGCTCAATGCCGCAATGATAGCGCAAGCACCAGGAATTGGTACAACAGTAATACCCTGTTGTTGTGCGGCACGCACTAAATCAAACCCCGGATCATTAATTAGCGGAGTCCCAGCATCACTAATTAATGCGTAAGACTTACCTTGCTTCAAAGCAGCTAATAATTTTTGTGTTTTTGCATGTTCATTATGTGCATGCACTGGAATCAGTTGCTTATTAATTGCAAATTTAGCTAATAATTTACTAGAATGTCGTGTATCCTCTACTAGAATTGCATCAACTGATTGTAAAATTTCAATTGCTCTATAAGTAATATCCTTTAAATTACCTATAGGTGTTGCTACTATATACAATAAGCCATAACATCTTGATGAATTTTTATCCAAAATTATCCTATAAAAATAGAGAACAATTATATGATTAAATTAAATTATAATATACAATTTAAAATTGTATTAATAATCATACTTATATGTAGCAATGCATGCAATAAACTTAACACAAATAAATCTACAACTAATACCAACACCCCATATACCATGCCTGCAGAAGCTTATTTAGCTTTAGCAAAAAACCAAAATAACAACGATAATCGCAATATGTTATTGATGGCCGCAGGAAGTTATATTGAATCAGGTAATTTACAGCAAGCCGCGAAAATTTTACAGCAAATTATTAATCCATCAATTAATCAATTTAGCGAAAAAAATATTTTATCGGCAAAGATCAAAAATCATCATCATCAATACAAAGAGGCAATATCACAATTAGCAACCATACAAAATCTTCATGATTTACCAATATATTATCAACAACAATACCATGAAGTATTAGCTATATCTTATATGAATACTAATAATTTTATTGATGCAATCAACGAACGCATTGTCTTAGCAGCATTAATATCGGATCCTAATAGTAATATTAATAATAATCGCAATTTATGGCTGTTACTATTAAGACTATCTAATGCTGAATTACAAACTTTATATTTAGAAACAATTAATCAACCAATATTACAAGGATGGTTAAAATTATCCTTAATTGCCAGAGAAACCCGACAACAAATTTTTTTTGATCAACTCCAGACTTGGCAACAACAATATCCACAACATCAAGCGAATAGTATTCTTACAAATATTACAGAGTTATCAGCATCAATAAATAATTCTAACTCTTCACAACAAATTGCTGTATTATTACCAATAACCGGTATATTCTCCGGCCCTGGAACTGCTATTCGCGATGGCATTTTTGCTGCTAATAGGGCAGAAAACATACCTAATATTAATATTCAAGTATACGATACCAATAATATTGCAGCTGCAGAATTATATAATCAAGCAATTATAAATGGTGCTGATTTAATCATTGGTCCATTATTAAAAGATGACGTTGCTGCAGTTGCGCAATTAGAACATCCAGTGCCAACATTACTATTAAATGATAGCAATATACATAATGACAGTAATTTGTATTCTTTTAACCTATCACCGATGATAGAATCACAACAATTAGCCGCACAAGCACATAAAAATGGCTATTATCAAACCCTAATTATTGCACCGAATAATTCATGGAGTATTAATATCATTAATACTTTTAATAAAACTTGGAGCAAGAACAATGGTATTGTAGTTGATACTTTGCTATACGATGATAATACTAATTTCAATATCGCAATTCGTGACTTTCTTAAAGTATCGGCAAATCAAGCTAATGCGCCGCAATACCATACACAAATAACATCACCGCGACGACAAGATTTTGATATGATTTTTTTATTAGCATATCCATCAAAAGCTGCGCAAATAATGCCGATGTTACGTTACTATTTTGCTAATGATATTCCTATATATGCATTATCTCTGACTTATGCTGGTAATATCAACACATTAAGAGATCAAGATTTAGATGGCATTATGTTTTTAGATATGCCTTGGATCTTTGATCATCAATTAGAAAATAAAAATTGGCCAGAACAATTTAACAGTTACACACGTTTATATGCAATGGGAATAAGTAGTTACGCAATAGTGATACAATTAGCTAAATTAATTGTTTTCCCAGCTATTGTTGATAACGTCACCCAAATGATTTTATATTTAAATCAACTACATCAAATTATAATTATTCCTGCATTAGGTAAATTTAATCATGGCCATGCACAATTTATTTCATTTACTGCATAGATTACATTTTTTTATACCAAGTAGTGCCATCAACGCTATCACTTAACTCAATATTATCTAATGCTAATAAATTTCTAATTTTATCAGCGTGGACCCAATCTTTATTTAATCTAGCATTATTGCGTTCTTGAATTAATTTTTCAATACGCGATATTTCTGTGGCATTACAATGCATATGTAAAAAATCATTAGGATTGTCTTGCAAAAGCCCCAAAATATTGGCTAAATATTTCAAGGTCATAGCTAATGATAACTGTGCCGTTTTATTAATCTCACGACTTAGATCAAATAATACAGCTAAAGCCATGGGTGTATTAAAATCATCGTTCATCACTTGATTAAATTTTTGAATCCATACAGCATCTAATTGATCTAATTGCACCACGACATCCACACCAATTGATTGCAACGATTGATACAATCTACTAAGTGCTTGATAGGCATTATTTAAATTTTCTTCAGAATAATTTAATGAGCTACGATAATGACTGCTAA
>CAXNCW010000019.1:0-9707 GCA_964200955.1 Legionellaceae bacterium | reverse complement strand
AACCACATCAGTATGTCCTGCAAAAACTAATAATGGCTCATTATTACCGAGACGTGCAAAAAAATTGTTGACTGTGTTGGTATTAAAACGTTGACAATCAAAACCTAAATTTTCTAAATAGTGGATGATGAATTCTTGACACCCAGCATCATCTGGAGTTATTGAAGAATAATTAATTAATTTGCTTAAAATATCATACATTTTTTTCTATGCCGATCCCTTTGATTTGTAATGTAAGGTCAGGGCTATGTTTTTTACGTTGTTGCTGAAAAAACCGGTTCACAGGAGGAAATGTTGCGTGAAATGCCGGTAATTTACGCAGATCTTTATTGTAAAAAATTTTTTGATTTTGTTGATTGTTATTCTGTTGTTGTTGGTGTTGGTGTTGTTGTTGTTGTTGTTGTTGTTGTTGGTGTTGGTGTTGTTGTTGTTGGTGTTGTTGGTGTTGGTGTTGTTGTTGTTGGTGTTGTTGGTGTCTCTGTTTGTATTTGTGATTGTTAGTTATATTGAGCATACACTGAAACTGGGGTTTAATTTGTTGTGGTTTTTTGTTAATCAAATTGGAGGCTTCATTTAAAAATGAGGGATTTTTTACTGCTTGAATAAATTTAATATTTTCTTGCAAAGGATTATTTTGTTCTTGATCATCAATCAATATAGCAAAATTGTTCTTTAATATTTTTGGCTGTGCTAATTTGATGAAATTCTTATTTAATGTATGATTTGCAATTAAATCTTGGATGCGGTGGTTTTTTGATTGTATCTCTTCTTGGTCGCCACGGTAACTAATACCGTTGATTAACGATTTATAATCGTCACCTAAAGCAATTTGTAGAGTGTTTTCAATAATTTGTGGTTTATTATTATTAGAAACAATAAAGATATTCCAATTTTTTTGTTGTGCTAAAATTAATAATTCTTTAAATTTTTCTGGTTGATTTAGTTGTTGTATAGTCTGAGTGTCTTGTGCTGGGTGTGGATCTATTGTTATTGTTCCATCAAAATCAATAATTAATGTTCCACCAAAATCAGTAAGTAATTTTCCTTGCATAGTGGTTCTCCTTAAATGTTACGTAATAATTCATTGATACTAGTTTTGCTTTTGGTCTTCGCATCAATATGTTTGACTATGACTGCACAATATAAACTATGACTACCATCACTACTAGGTAAATTACCAGGTACTACAACCGATCCGGCAGGGATTTTACCATAAGTTATAGTTTTGGTGAGGCGATTGTAAATTTTTGTACTCTGACTTAAATAGACGCCCATAGCTAATACGGAGTTTTCTTCAATAATTACGCCTTCCACTATTTCTGAGCGAGCGCCAATAAAACAGTTATCTTCAATAATAGTTGGTTGTGCTTGTAATGGTTCTAAAATTCCACCAATACCGACACCACCAGAGATATGGACATTTTTGCCTATTTGCGCACATGATCCTATTGTTGACCAGGTATCAATCATGGTTGCAGTATCAACATAAGCACCGATATTGATATATGCAGGCATAATTACTGTATTGGCACCAATAAATGCCCCATATCTAATTATTGCTGAGGGTATTACTCTAGTACCAGCATCATGAAAATCATTGATGGTATAATTTGTGAATTTTAATGGGATTTTATCAAAAAATTGACAAAATCCTGCGTCGAATACTTTACTTTCATATAATCTAAAAGCTAATAAAATTGCTTTTTTTAACCATTGATTTACAATCCAATTGTTATTGATTTTTTCTGCAATGCGATAAGTACCAGTATTTAATTTGTCTAGGACATTAGCAACAGCCTGTTTAATTTCTTGCGAAACGTTATTTGGCTGCAAATGTAATATTTGTTCAAAAGCTTGTTCAATAATATTTTGTGTTGTATTCATAAGATTAATATTATTATTTACATTAAATTTAATTTCAGTTACTTTACACATTTTGTTATATGATGTCTACTGAATGTAGTTGGTAATGATAGTAGTAATTATAAATATTAAATTAAGGAAAGCAATATTATGTCTATTTTAATTGTGAATTTGTTCATTGCTTGTCTGTTGCCGTACTTGGCAAAAATTCCGGTAGCAGTGGCAATGGCTAAACAGAGTGGCGGTTATGATAATAATTACCCGCGCATACAACAATTAGCTTTACAAGGATTTGGTAGCCGTGCTGTTGCTGCTCATCAAAATAGTTTTGAATCATTAATAATTTTTGCTGCAGCGATTTTATTGGCTATTGCCACCAATCATACGACTTGTACCATACAAGTGTGGGCAATAGTGTATTTGGTCAGCAGAATTATTTATCATATATTTTATTTATTAAATTGGGCTAATGCGCGATCTAGTATTTGGTTTTTAGGATTATTTGCATCTTTGAGTATTATTTGGTTATGTTTGTTTTAAGAGGAGATGCTTAAACATGAGTAATTATTATGTGCCTGCCCCTAGTCATTGGCCTTTGGTTGGTTCCATAGGTTTAACCACGACTTTAGTTGGCGCTGCGTCATGGTTGCATAGTGATTGGTATGGTGTTTACATTTTTATCATAGGTTTTGGAATTTTAAGTTTGATGTTATTTGGTTGGTTTGGGCAAGTTATTTATGAAAATGGAAAAGGTTTATACGATTTACAAGTAGATAAATCATTTCGCTGGGCGATGTGTTGGTTTATATTTTCTGAGGTATGTTTTTTTGGTGCTTTTTTTGGTGCGTTATTTTTTACGCGTTATTGGTCAATACCAATTCTTGGTGGACTGATGCATCCGATAACCCATTATACTTTGTGGCCAACTTTTAAAGCGACGTGGCCGGTATTATTAAATCCAAATAATCAAATCTATAC
Source organism: Legionellaceae bacterium (assembly GCA_964200955.1). GTDB lineage: Bacteria > Pseudomonadota > Gammaproteobacteria > Legionellales > Legionellaceae > CAXNCW01. Next base: position 6,866 of record CAXNCW010000019.1, on the reverse strand, counting down.
TGGAGCGTTCGTGGCTATGGATGCTTGGGGTTTGGCGGCAATTAATACTTTAGTGTTATTAACTTCAGGGATCACAGTAACATGGGCGCATTGGGCATTAAAATTTAATAAACGTAAACAATTAATTATTGGTTTATTTTGTACTGTGAGCCTTGGTTTAATATTTTTATTTTTACAAGCTCATGAATATTATGATGCTTATACGCAAATGAATCTTACTTTAGATGCGGGAATTTATGGTACAACATTTTTTATGTTAACTGGTTTTCATGGTTTACATGTAACCATTGGTACCATTATGCTCATTGTGATATTGATGCGTTGTATTTATGGGCATTTTACTCCAGAACGACATTTTGCTTTTGAAGCTGTGGCTTGGTATTGGCATTTTGTTGATGTAGTATGGTTATTTTTATTTGTATTTGTGTATTGGTTATAATGGAGAATATAAGTATGCGTATGGAAACAGATAGCATGGGTACAATTGCCGTGCCATCTGATTGTTATTGGGGGGCGCAGACACAAAGATCTCTGCTGCATTTTAATATTGGTAATGATTTAATGCCTATTGAAATTATTCATGCTTTTGGTATTTTGAAAAAAGCTGCAGCCTTAGCTAATTGTGAATTAGGATTATTAAAGAACCAGGCCGATTTTATTATTCAAGCTACGAATGAAGTAATTGCTGGGACATTAAATAAGCATTTTCCCTTACATGTGTGGCAAACTGGTAGTGGTACGCAATCGAATATGAATGTTAATGAAGTGATTGCCAATCGTGCTATTGAATTATCTGGCGGAACTATTGGTACCAAAAAGCCAATTCATCCTAATGATCATGTGAACATGTCTCAATCATCTAATGATACATTTCCAACAGCAATGCATATCGCTGCAGTGATCGCTGTAAAGCAAAAATTATTAGTAAGTTTGGTGCATTTACGTACAGCGCTTGCAACTAAAATGAATGAGTTTAAAACTATCATTAAAATTGGTCGCACACATTTACAAGATGCAGTGCCGCTGACTTTAGGTCAGGAATTTTCTGGTTATGTATCTCAATTGGATGCGGTTATAGAGCGTATTTACTTGGTGTTAACAGAATTATATGAATTGGCTTTAGGTGGGACTGCTGTCGGGACAGGATTAAATACGCATCCGCAATTTGCAGTTATTGCTGCAAAGTATGTCGCGCAGTTGACCGAGTTACCATTTGTTTCAGCAAGAAATAAATTTGCTGCCTTAGCTGCTCATGAACCATTAGTTATGGCCCATAGTGTCTTGAAAACTCTGGCTTGTGCTTTAATGAAGATTGCAAATGATATTCGCTGGTTAGGTTCAGGTCCTAGATGTGGATTATCTGAGTTATGGTTACCTGAAAATGAACCTGGATCCTCGATTATGCCAGGTAAAGTCAATCCGACACAATGTGAAGCTTTGACTATGGTGTGTGCGCAAGTGATGGGTAATGATACCGCTATTACAATTGCTGCAAGTCAAGGTAATTTCGAGTTAAATGTTTATAAGCCAATGATTATTTATAATTTTTTACATTCCAGTAATTTACTTTCTGATGCCTGCGAATCTTTTTGTAAATATTGTATACAAGGATTAGTAGCAAATCAGGAAAAAATACATTATTATTTGGAAAATTCATTAATGTTGGTAACTGCACTTAATCAACATATTGGTTATGATAAAGCAGCGCAAATTGCTAAAACAGCATTGCATGATAATATTTCTTTATTAGATGCCACAGTAAAATTAGGATTTTTAACTGCGGCAGAATTTAAGCAATATGTGCGCCCACAAGAAATGGTGGGAAATATTGATTAGGAACTGATATGGAGCGGATGCAAAATAATTTTTAAAATTTCTCTGACTTAGAAAAATTATTTTGCATTAATTCCTATCGTGATCGATCCTTAAGTTTATTTATAGGTATAATTATGTTTGAAAATTTAACAGAACGCTTAACAATAGCCTTTAAAAATTTTAGTGGCCAAGGACGTTTTTCTGAAGAAAATATGCAAGATGCTTTACAAAGCATCAGAACTTCTTTATTAGAAGCGGATGTTGCCTTTCCAGTGGTGAAACATTTTATCGAGCAAATAAAACTCAAAACTTATGGTCAAAAAGTCGAAATAAATTTAAAAGCCGATCAGGCTTTGGTAAAAATAGTATATGACGAATTGGTCGCGTTGTTAGGTGATAAACGAGCTGAATTAAATTTTCAAACACAAACGCCCGCAGTGATTTTATTAGCTGGATTGCAAGGTGCAGGTAAAACGACTACTGCGGCTAAATTAGCTTACCATTTGAAAAATATTGATAAGAAAAAAGTTATGTTAGTAAGTACAGATGTGTATCGTCCAGCAGCAATTTTGCAATTACAACAATTAGCACAACAAATTGAGGTATTGTCTTATCCCGTTAATAAAAATGATAAGCCTGTGGAAATTGTTAAACAAGCAATAGATAGTGCAAAAAAACAATATATAGATGTGCTTATTCTGGATACTGCGGGTAGATTACATGTTGATGTTGATATGATGACAGAAATTCGTGAATTGCATCAATTATCCAATCCTTGTGAAACTTTGTTTGTGGTTGATAGCATGACGGGGCAAGATGCGGCAAATACTGCAAAGATTTTTCATGATACACTACCATTAACTGGTGTGATTTTAACTAAAACCGATGGTGACGCGCGTGGTGGTGCTGCATTATCAGTAAAATATATTACTCAGCAACCGATTAAATTTTTTGGTAATGGAGAAAAAATCGATGCTTTAGAAGCATTTCACCCAGAACGTGTAGCTTCATTAATTTTAGGTATGGGCGATATTTTATCGTTAATTGAAGAAGTTGAACGTAAAGCTGATCATAAAACTAAAGAACAATTGTCAAAAAAATTAAAACAAGGTAAAAGCTTTACTTTAGATGATTTTAAAAAACAATTATTACAAGTTAATAATTTAGGTGGTATTGCTGGCATGGCAAGTAAATTACCAGGGATGGGACAGTTATCCCCGCAAGCGTTGGATCAAGTTAATGATAAAACCGTTGCGCGTACAATTGCAATTATTAATTCAATGACAAAACAAGAGCGTTATGTACCAAAAATTATTAATGGATCTAGAAAACGGCGCATTGCACAAGGATCTGGATTAAGTATACCTGATGTTAATCGTTTATTGAAACAGTTTGAGCAAATGCAAAAAATGATGAAAAAATTAACTAAACCAGGCGCCATGAAAAATATGGCACGTGGTTTAGGTGGTATCTCTGGGTTGCAAAATTTGTTACCTGGAGCAAGATTTAAAAATAATAAAAATGGTTAATTGTGAAAGAGGCTTTTTTTGTTGATGACATCATTGTATAATGTAATGCATTATTTATATAACCAAGCTTATTAAGGAGCATGATGGTAGTTATACGTTTAGCAAGAAGTGGGGTTAAAAAACGCCCATTTTATCATTTGGTGGTTATTGATAGCCGCAAGCGTCGTGATGGTAAATCCATTGAACGTATTGGGTACTTTAATCCTGTTGCGCGTGGTCAAGAAGTACGCTTACATATGAATTTAGAAAAAGTTTATAGTTGGCAAAAAGTTGGAGCACAATTATCTGAAAGAGTCCAGTCTTTAGTTAAAGAATTCCAGAAGCAGTCGCCAGCTCTTGCAGCAACATGATTTTAAAAGTATAAATAGCGTGAATATTGATGATTGGGTTGTAATTGGTAGATTTGGTCGCCCGAAGGGCTTGGCGGGATTTATTGTAGTGAATCCTTTTACTGAGCCATATAATAATATTTTTAATTATAAAAATTGGTATGTTAATAAGTTGGTGAATTGTTTGCAACCGCAAGCGATGACAATATTAGATAAAAAATTTTACAATAATACCGTATTGGTGCAGATTGATGGTTATATTGAGCGTGAAGATGTTGCGGCCTTAACCAATTGTGATATTGTCATTCAAAGACAGCAGTTGCCTATATTAAATAATAATGATTATTATTGGCACGAATTAATTGGTATGAAAGTAGTCAATTTAACAGATTTATTGTTTGGTGAAGTCACCAGTATTATGCCTACTGGTTCTAACGATGTATTGATTGTTGATGGTGAAAAACGTCATTTAATTCCATATTTGCCCGAACAGTTTATTGTTGCTATAAATGCCGAAAGTAAAACTATTGTAGTAGATTGGGATTATAATTTTTAGGGATCTCGCAAAAAATAATCTACCATTTTTTATTGAGATTCTGTTTAAACGATGCGAGTTTAGCTCAAGAAAAAATGGTAGATTATTTTTTGCGAGATCCCTTAGTGTTAACGTTAGGTGTAATTACATTATTTCCACAAATGTTTAATGCGTTGCATCACGGTGTGATTGGTAGAGCCATTGATCGTAAATTAGTGCAAATAAATTACTGGAATATTCGTGATTATGGTGTACGATCCTATCGTAAAGTTGATGATACACCATACGGTGGTGGTCCCGGTATGGTAATGATGTATCAACCTATAGTTGATGCTATTAAAGATGCTAAAGTATCTTTGCCAGCACATACTAAAGTAATTTACTTGAGTCCTCAAGGACGCTTAGTATCGCAACAAGTGTTGGCTGAGATTGCACGTGAGATGCAACCTTTATTGTTTGTTGCTGGTCGTTATGAAGGTATTGATGAAAGGATTATTACTAATTTTATTGATGAAGAATGGTCTTTAGGTGATTTTGTATTAAGTGGTGGTGAGTTTGCTGCAATGTCTATTATTGATGGTATTGTACGTCTATTGCCGCAGAGTTTGGGAAATGTTGACTCGGCATTACAGGATTCGTTTGTAACTGGCTTATTTGATTATCCACAATATACCAAACCTGCTATAATTGATGGGGTAGCAGTACCAAAAGTGTTGTTGAGTGGTGATCATAAATCAATACAAAATTGGCGTCGTCAACAATCATTAGGAAAAACCTGGTTAAAACGTCCAGCATTGTTGTATGATAAGGAATTAAGTGCAGCTGATGAAAAGTTGTTAAATCAATTTAAAAATGAGTATGAATTTAAAGAGGTATAAAATGAATATTATTGATCAATTGAATGCTGAACAAATGCAAGGTAAAATCATTCCAGATTTTCGTGCTGGAGATACATTGATTGTGCAGGTTAAAGTTAAAGAGGGTGTTCGAGAACGTTTGCAAGCATTTGAAGGTGTTGTTATTGCCAAATCTAATCGTGGCTTAAATTCTTCTTTTACTGTACGTAAAATCTCTTATAATATTGGTGTTGAGCGGGTATTTCAAACTTATAGTCCTATTATTGAGAGTATTAATGTTGTGCGTTCTGGTGATGTACGGAGTGCTAAATTATATTATTTACGTGAATTAAAAGGTAAAGCAGCAAGGATTAAAGAAAAAATCAAGAAAAAAGTTAAAGATTGATTTTATTTTTATATGTATGCTTTAGAAATTAAGCAATTAGTTAAAACTTATAAAAATGGTATTCATGCTTTAAATGGCATTAATTTAAATGTTGCTTATGGTGATTTTTTTGCGTTGTTGGGTGTGAATGGTGCAGGAAAATCTACTACTATTGGCCTGATTACTACGTTGCTGACGAAAACTGCGGGCACTGTCAAGATTTGTGGTTATGATCTAGAAAAAGATTATGAATTGGCTAAATTGTGTATTGGTTTAGTACCTCAGGAATTTAATTTAAATATTTTTGAAACTGTAGAACAAGTTCTGATCAATCAAGCTGGTTTTTATGGAATTGGTCGTAAAGCTGCACGTAGTAGAGCTGATTACTTATTGCATGAATTAGGATTGTTAGCTAAAAGGCATTGCATTACGCGCCAATTATCTGGTGGTATGAAGCGACGTTTAATGATTGCACGTGCTTTAATGCATGATCCAAAAATTTTAATTTTAGATGAACCAACTGCTGGCATAGATATTGAAATTAGACGTGGCATGCAAGAGTTTTTATTGAATGAAAATGCTCGTGGTAAAACTATTATCTTAACGACACATTATCTTGAAGAAGCGGAACAATTATGTAAAAATATTGCAATCATTGATAAAGGTCATATTATTAAAAATACTTCGATGCAACAGTTATTACAAACTTTAAAATATCAAACACTTATTTTTAACACAGTTAATCCCATTGAATCTTTACCCAATTTACAACCATTTATTGCAAAATTACTTGATAAATATACGTTCGAATTACGTGTGCAGAATTCTATATCATTAAATCAAGTATTTAATTTATTGACACAGCATCATCTAGACATTAGTAGTGTGCGTAATAAAATTAGTCGTTTAGAGGAATTATTTTTAGATTTAATTGCAACATCTGAAAATAAGTCATCACTGTGAGTTATTTGCAAAAAATTATTGCTTTATATACTTTAGTTCGTCGTGAGTTAGTGCGGATGTTTCGTATCGCGACGCAAGTTTTTATTCCTCCGGTAATTAGTACAGCATTGTATTTTTTTATTTTTGGTAATTTAATTGGTAGTAAAATTGGCATTATTGATCATGTGAGTTATGGGACTTTTATTGCTCCAGGATTAATTATGATGGCAGTCATTACTAATTCTTATGCTAATGTTTCCACTTCGTTATTTAATATTAGGTTTCAAAAGAGTATTGAAGAAATTTTGATAAGTCCTATATCTAATATTATTTTATTGTTTGGTTATTTATTTGGTGGTATATTACGCGGCATGATTGTATCATTTTTAGTATTCTTGGTATCATGTTGCTTTGTCCCTATATATATTTATAATATTTGGTTAACAGTTTTGATTATTATTTTAGTTGCGTCGGTTTTTTCTCTTGCGGGATTTA
>CAXNCW010000018.1:0-9782 GCA_964200955.1 Legionellaceae bacterium | reverse complement strand
GCAGCAGAAGCCGCAATTGGTTTAGCTATTGTCATATTGATTCATCGCAACCGTAATAATATTGATATTAATCAATTAAATAAATTAAAAGGGTAATCATGAGTATCCAAACTTTGATTTTAATCATTATATTAGCACCATTATGCGGTGCAATAATTTCTGGTTTTTTCTGCGAAAAAATTGGTCATATAGGGGTGCATCGTATAACAATTTTTGGGATTGCCATTGCATTTTGCTGTTCAATAGCAATAGCTTATATGTTTTTCATACAACAACATGAAAACTTAAATATTAATCTCTATAACTGGGTTAGTGGTGATGATTTTTTTCCTTATGTTTTTAACATTGGAATACTTATAGATCCACTCAGCGTCATGATGCTAGTAATAGTCACTTTCGTTTCATTATTAGTACATATATATAGTATTGGTTATATGCATGATGACGCTGGCTATCAAAGATTTTTTAGTTATATTTCTTTATTTACATTTATGATGCTAGTTTTAGTTACTTCTAATAATTTTTTGCAATTATTTTTCGGCTGGGAAGGCGTGGGTTTAGTTTCATATTTATTAATTGGCTTTTGGTATCATAAAGACAGCGCTAATCAAGGTAGTTTAAAAGCTTTTGTTGTTAATCGCGTTGGGGATTTTGGATTTATTTTAGGCATTGGTGTGATTTTAACTTACACAGGTAGTATTGATTACGAAACTGTGTTTAAGCATGCCTATTTACTACAAAATGAGACTATCAGCTTAATTCATGGACATAATTGCTCTATAGTAACTTTAATTTGTTTATTACTATTTGTAGGCGCAATGGGTAAATCCGCACAAGTACCATTGCATGTATGGTTACCTGAATCTATGGAAGGTCCAACACCAATATCCGCATTAATCCATGCGGCGACCATGGTAACTGCTGGTGTGTTTATGATTGGACGTATTTCGCCATTAGTTGAATATAGCGCTACAACACTCAGTTTTATCGTAATTATTGGGGCAACTAGTGCTTTATTTACAGGATTATTAGCTGTAGTTATGGATGATATCAAAAGAGTCATTGCCTATTCCACATTATCTCAACTTGGATACATGATGGTTGCCATGGGCATTTCCGCTTATAGCGCTGGTATGTTCCACTTATTAACCCATGCTTGTTTTAAAGCTTTATTATTTTTAGCGGCAGGATCGGTGATTATGGGTATGCATCATGAGCAAGATATGCGTAAAATGGGTGGGTTATGGAATAAAATGCCCGTTACATATATATGTTACTTAATTGGCAGTTTGGCTTTATGCGCTATTCCACCATTTGCAGGCTTTTATTCTAAAGACACAATTATTGAAGCGACACAATTATCACGCATTCCTGGTAGTACTTATGCTTATTTTTGTGTTTTATCTGGAGCTATGATTACAGCTATATATACATTTAGATCGCTATTTATGACTTTTCATGGTAAATCGCGCTTAACATCAGAAACTTTATCGCATGTAAAAGAATCACCTTGGACCATTTGCGTGCCATTATTAGTTTTATCCGTCCCATCAATCATTATTGGCTATATTTTATTGATGCCAATGTTATATAACGGAGCCCTAAATTCATCATTATTTGTATTACCAGAACATAATGTATTAAATACTTTACATAATGAAATCCATTCCGCGTGGCAAATGCTAACTACTGCTCCATACTCGATTGCATATTGGTTAACTATAGCTGGCGTCCTTATAGCCTGGATTTGTTACATTGCTTTACCCGGCATACCCAATATTCTTGCGCAACGCTTTTCTATTATTTATAAAATATTAATGCACAAGTATGGTTTTGATAATTTTAATAACCGCATTCTTATAGCAGGAACAAAATTTTTAGGCAATATGTTTTATAATATTGGCGATCGAAAATTAATAGATGGTTTTTTTGTTAATGGTAGTGGGTATGCTGTCAAATGGATCGCTAAAATTGGTCGTTTAATGCAAAGCGGTTATTTATACCATTACACAACTATTATGATCTTAGGATTATTTGTATTTTTATGTTGGAGAATATTGTGAACTTTGAGGTAACACCATATGCATGATTTTTTAAACATAATCATTTGGTTACCAATTTTTGGTGGTATCTTTATATTATTTATCAAAGCTAATAATACGTCTAATATCGCCCGTTACTTAGCGTTATTTACTATATGCTTAACTATAATTATTTGTGGTATACTATACCATAATTTTGATACCAATATCTCAGGCCTCCAATTTGTTACTAACATACCCTGGCTACCTAATTTAGGGATTAATTACAGTATTGGTATTGATGGCCTATCTTTAATATTAATCATATTAAGTGTTTTCACTAATCTTATTATTATTTTTGCCACTTGGACTAGTATTACCGATAAAGTTACACAATACATGGCTATCTTACTAATATTACAAGGATTATTAGTAGGTGTTTTTGCGGCAACTGATGCAATATTATTTTATATTTTTTGGGAATCGACATTAATCCCTATGTATTTAATTATTGGTATTTGGGGTTCAACCAATAGAGTTTATGCAGCAATTAAATTTTTTCTTTATACATTTTTAGGTTCTGTATTAATGCTTATAGCTTTTATTTATATGGGCACAACCATAGGATCTTTTGCTTTAGCGAATTTTTATGCTTTAAAACTTAACATAGTAGAACAAACATTAATTTTTATTGCCTTTTTCTTGGGTTTTGCTATAAAAATACCTATGTTTCCCGTACACACTTGGCTACCAGATGCACATACTGAAGCACCTGCTGGTGGATCAATAATTTTAGCTGCAATTCTCTTAAAACTTGGTGGTTATGGATTTATTCGTTTCGCTCTCCCGATCGTACCTGACGCTTGTCGCTTATATGCTGGTGTCATTATATTTTTATCATTGGTTGCTGTAATTTATATCGGTTTAATTGCCATTATTCAAAAAGATATGAAACGTTTGATTGCTTATTCTTCAATTTCACATATGGGTTTTGTAACTTTAGGCTGTTTTGCCAGTTATTTTATCGCTACAAAATACACAATACAACATGCAGGATTATTATTAGAAGGTGCGATTGTCATTATGGTTTCACATGCATTCGTATCCAGTGGATTATTCGCTGGTGTTGGTTTTATTTATGAACGCTTACATACACGACAAATTAGTGATTTTGGCGGTATTGTCAATACAATGCCAATTTTTGCCTCTTTATTTATGTTATTTATTTTAGCTAATTGCGGATTACCAGGAACATCTGGCTTTGTTGGTGAATTCATGATTATTCTAGGCAGTATGAATATTAATTTCTGGGTGATGTTTTGTGCTGCCACTACATTAATTTTTGGTGCAGTATATAATTTATGGATGTATAAACGTGTGATATTTGGCAAAATTACAAATCAAAAAGTCGCTGCTTTACAGGATATTTCTGGATGTGAATTAACTGCATTTGTTTTACTCGCTATTATGGTAATTATCATGGGAATTTATCCGCAACCATTATTAAATTGCATTCACCAAAGTGCAACTGATACTTTAATACAAGCGAATAAATCTAAACTTTAGAAATATTCTATAGATCTGATAAAAAGGTTAAAATTTATGATAACAATAATCAATGATATATCACTAATATTTCCAGAGATCACTATTCTTGTCACGGCAATAATTACATTGTTTACTGATTTATTTAATCATAAAAACGATAAATCTCTTATATACTGCATTACGTTATTAGGTTTAACAATAGCTGCTGGATCCTGCCTTTTATTATTTGGTGGTAGTAAATTAATTCTATTTTCCGGATTATTAATTAGCGATGACAGCGCCCAGTTGATGAAAATTTTTATCATTTTAAGTGTTTTTTTAAGTCTATTTTATTCAAGAGATTATTTAAATCAACGTGATATACCCATAGGTGATTATTGTGTCTTAAGCTTATTTTCTACATTAGGCATGCTAATATTAGTATCTGCCTATTCATTACTAACTATTTATTTAGGTGTAGAATTATTATCATTACCACTATATGCCATGATCACTATACAAAAAAATTGTAATAATGCCAATGAAGCAGCGCTAAAATACTTTATTATGGGCTCCATTGCCTCAGGATTATTATTATATGGTTTATCTTTTGTTTACGGCATTACTGGACAATTAGAATTATTGCCCATAGCGAACACTATTACTTCTCATTGGCATAATAATCATCTACTATTAACATTCGCTATTGTATTTATAGTCACCGGCATTGGCTTTAAATTAGCGGCAGCGCCATTTCATATGTGGACGCCAGATGTGTATGAAGGTTCACCTACAGCAGTAACAATTTTTTTAAGTGCCGCACCAAAAATTGCTGCAATTGGCATGGCATTACGCGTTCTAACCTTCGCTTTAGCTGAAATAGCTATTGATTGGCAGCAATTATTAATCATCATGTCCGTATTATCAATTGGTATTGGCAATTTGTTAGCAATTGTACAAAATAATATTAAACGCCTACTATCCTATTCCGCCATTTCGCACATTGGCTATATATTATTTGGCTTGATTGCTATAAATAACGACGGCTACTCATCGTCATTATATTATATATTAATTTATGCACTAATGGCAATAGCTGCATTCGGTTTGATTATTATTCTATCACAACATAATACAGAATTAACTGATGTACGACAATTAAGTGGTTTAAACAAACGTCATCCTTGGTTAGCGTTTATGATGTTAATTGTCATGTTTTCTATGGCTGGAGTACCTCCGACCGTTGGATTTTTTGCCAAGTTACTAGTATTAACAGCCTTAATTAATACGCATATCATATGGCTTGCTGTATTTGGCTTGATTTTTGCCGTTGTCGGGGCTTATTATTATTTACGCATTGTCAAAATAATGTATTTTGATGAAATTACTACAGATACTATTAATCAAGTAATACTTACTCCAAGTTTAATAGGTATTTATTCTCTTAACTGTTTATCCTTATTATATTTAGGTTTATTTCCTTTTCATCTGATCTCTATATGCAACCAGATGTTTAATTAATACTCAATAAATCACTTATTTCTATTATATTAGAAATCATACATCCAGCAATGGTTTTGAAAATCATTTGGTTATTAATAGTCATTTTTACCATCTTGAGAGTCCAAAGTTCTCAAATATTTCTTGTTTAAAAATTAATCGTTGAAATCTTCGGCTTAACTCAATATGATCCCTTAAATTTTCGAATATCTATAATATTGCGAAAATGATAATGATCTCCCCAGATCAACAAATAATAATAAAATTCCCAAAGGGATCATATGAAATTATGGAATAATTGGATGACTTTAGTCAACTACTTTGAAAGTGCTTGCAGCAGAAAAACAACATTTTTTGGCTTGTTGCTGTATTGATGAGTTTTACAATTAAATTTGATATGTTAGGTGTAACAAGTATTGCGCGTGGAGTGGGATTATTGCCAAAATATTATACATGTATGTTACATTTTTTTAATTCCTATGCAGTAGATTTAAGAATGCTACAAAAATTGTGGGTCCAATTAGTTTTCAATCAACTTGGTGGAATTGTACGGATAAATGGACAAGTAATTATCGTTGGTGATGGTATAAAAATAGGTAAAGAAGGCAAAAAGATGCCTGGTGTTAAATTGCTGCACCAAAGCTCAGAATCCAACAGTAAAGCTGAATATATCATGGGACACTCTTTGCAGGTGATTGCTATTCTAGCACAAGGATTAAATACATGCTTCGCCGTTCCATTAATAGGCCAAATTCACGAAGGGATTAAACTTTATTGTGAAAAAAAACATACATTATTGGATAAAATGTTTGATATGTTAAGTGAGCTCAATCTGACCGATGAATTTTATTTCGTTGCAGATAAATATTGATGCCAGGAAATGACAAACTGATGATTGAATATCATGTAATATATTTATTATGGAGACCATTAGGCAAATTAGCGCAATTTGGTTTGGTTAGACATCCAGAGAAATGACTTTCTGCGGCGCTGGTGATCAATGTTTGCAATCAGCCGCAAAAGAATATCAAGACGCTTTTCTAAGAAAACTTAATGCTTATCATATTTTTATTCAATTAGGTTTAATTTCTCAAGGATTAATCCAGATCTTATTAATAAGTTGCTATCAATCTATTTGGGTGAATTTTGGCACATGGCTGAGAACAATCAAGCCAAACACACTACCTTCGGAAAAAGTTGTATCAATGGCTTTGAGCAGACTCTACCTTGAATTTCTGCTTGATCGGACAAAACATACCATCTTCAAGAAATTCTTAAGACATAGGATAAATATTGGCCAATTGCAGCACTCTATAGATGAAGAAAAACAGGTTGCTTAAGCAAAACCATAGATTATATACGATTTTATCGATAAACAAACATGAAATTTAAGGGTTTGTTGGCGGAGCTATTTTTAAACGATTAGTTAATTGGTGGCCTGGAACTTCGGACTCTCAAGTTATGTTCAAAATTATAGCCTTGATTCTTAAGAGTGTTGGTTGCTTTATCAGCCTTTTAGGCTGTCCAGCTCATCAAGCCACCGGCTTGTCCGGTGGTATCTGACTCCTAACAAGATTATCCACAGAAATTGTGGGTAACTTCTAAATATACACAATCAAATTTCATGTTGCTTTATCCATTCAAGCAAATAATCATGAGTTTCTAATGTAACCCGAGATAACTGTTGATATAACTGCTCCAAACAATCTGTATGCCCTGCTTTGCGATAACGCTCAAGATACTGACACGAGATACTTAAGCGTATCGTACCGCAAGATAAAGCCCCACCCTTCATTTTATGCACAAGTTTTTCTACATCATGCCAATTACCTTCATCATGAGCTTGTTTAATCACAGCAAAATCTTCAAGAACTGATTTTTGCATCATCGATAAAATTGTTACAAGCAATGATTTATCACCAATATTTTTAATTGCATTTTCAATATCAAGAATAGGTAATTTATCGATTGTAAATAATTCTGCTTCAGAATCTGGCAAATCCATTCCTAAACTACTACCTGCTGGCTTTGTGGTCGTAATCTGCACATCATTAATTGTATTACTATTTGTAATCAAAAATTTACTAATAATATTTTTAATTAATTCTAAATTAGCTGGTTTATTAACAACATCATTCATCCCAGCATTTAAACTTTCTTCTTTAATTTTAGCTTCAGCATGCGCAGTTAATCCTACAATAGGAATTGGTTTTTTATTATTTGCCTTTTCCCATGCTCTAATTTGACTCGTTAACTCAATGCCTGAAATTCCAGGCAACCCAATATCAGTTAAAATTAAATCGAATTCATTGTTTTTGACTAATTCAAAAGCGCTTTCACCATCGACAGCACTTTTAAAATGACACCTTGCTTGAGAAACAGTGTTTTCAACTACTTGTAATGCAATCATATTATCTTCAACCAGTAAAAATCTTGGTGTATTATTTGAAATAAGATTTTGATTTATTGTTGCATTTAAAAATTCCACTGGAGATGATTGTAATTTAATATTATCTGTATCTGTACCAATATTAAAAAACAAATCAAAAGAAAAAACAGTACCAACACCCTCACTGCTTTTAAAAGTAATATTTCCACCTAATAATTTCACATAAGAATCAACAATATGTAATCCAACACCATAACCTGTATAAACGCCTTTATATGAAGAATGCGCTCTAAAAAATCTATCGAAAACTTTATCTTGTTGGTCTTTAGCAATACCAATACCTGTATCAGCAACACAAAAATGTAGTTTAACTTTATCAGTTTGCTGTTCAAGTAATTTAATTTCAATAATAACAGCACCTTGACTAGTAAATTTAATTGCATTACCTAATAAATTTAATAAAATACGATGTAATTTATTCCGATCACTAATAATGGCTCTTGGGATATTAGGATCGATATTAATTTTTAATTCCAATCCCTTTAATTCAATAGTGGGACGCTCAAGTTTCGCGATGCTATAAATACACTGTCTTAGATCAAATGTTTCCTCACGTAGATCATTTTCATTCACATGATCTGCTGAGACTAAATCTAAAATTCCATTCAATAAACCAAGCAACTTTTCACCACTCTCACGAATCCATTGTGCATACTGCAATTGTTTTGGATCTTGCGCTAAGCCTTCTAACAATTCTGACATCCCAATGACTCCACTTAAAGGAGTACGGATATCGTGACTCATGTTGGCAATAAATTCTGTTTTAGTGTTATTGGCAGCTTCAGCGGCATATTTAGCAACACGCAGTTCTTCTTCAATTTTTTTTAGATATGAAATATTAATTGTATTTCCTAAAATACCAATTATATTACCTGTGTCATCCCAAAGAGGCTTTTTAGTTGAAAGTAATACAATTTTATCACCAGATGGTAACTGGGTAACTTCTTCATGAGTAATTTCAATTTGTTTTTCCATTACTTCTATATCATTTTTTCTATAATTATCAGCTGTTTGTTGATCAAATAATTGATAATCGGTTTTTCCAATAACTTCCGCATCAATAGCTTGTGAAATAAATCCCATAATATATAAACTTTGTATACATCTTTTGTTGATACCGATCCACACACCATCTTTATCTTTCCAATAGATATCACCAGGAATCTTATTAATAAGATTTTTCATTAAAATATAATCTTTATGAATCTGTTTAATTTGCTTTTTTAACTTATTTATTATATCATGATTGTTGTTGATCAAATTCATTATCCTCATATAATTTCTTTTGTGAAATTAACAATATTATTGTCCACATATCAAATAAAATATAGCATTTTATCTCTGAACATCAATTAAGAAACTTCAAATGCATAATAAATTTATTGTATATTTTAATACATAAATGATATGATTTTCATTCAAATTACATTTTTTTGTAAACAATATTTTTTATGAGTTTTATTTATGATAACACCAAATGGAGAATCTGCTTTTAAAATAGAAAAAGTAATGTTGCTTGCTATGTGGGCAAATACTTTAAAAGAAGACAGTATAACAAAAGATCAAAAAAAAACATTAATTTTTGCTGGAATTGGTAAGCCAACTTATGCCATTAACAAACATACTATTAAATCTTATTTATCTTATTGGCAAAAACTTTATGATTTATCAGAAGAATGGACTTTAAATCCAGATACCATGCAAGAATACCCTGCTGTTGATTATGGTGATCCTCGTGGGGATATTAAACCACGAACTTTAATGGCCATAGCAATGTCAAAATGGTATGATACAATAATCAATCCTGAAAACATTTTATTTACCGTTGGCGGTATTGGTGGTCTTCATGTTATTTTTGAAACTTTTAATACTTTATTTGATAAAATATTAAATTATCGAATCATCACGCCATTTCCTTATTACAGTGCATATACAAACAATTCACTACATCGTTTACATCCTATTGATGTGATGAATGAGCCTGGATATAAACTTACAGCACAAAATACTTACAAAAGTATAAAAAATGCTTATGAATTAGCAATTATAGATCACGGATTACCGAAAGCAATTTTAATTTGTAACCCATCTAACCCACTGGGAACTATTATTGACGAAATAGAATTAAAAAAAATAGCTGAAGTTTTGCGTCATTATCCAGATTTATGGATCATTTTTGATGAGGCCTATGCTGAAATGCGTTATGTAACAATGCCTTCATTTTTAAAACTTGCTCCTGATTTAAAGAATAGAACTATTATTTTGCGTTCAGCAACTAAAGCATT
>CAXNCW010000017.1:0-9817 GCA_964200955.1 Legionellaceae bacterium | reverse complement strand
ATGATAATTCACGTAACGCCAGTAAGTTGCCTTTACGAAAAAATAATTCTGCAGCAATTTCTGCTTGTTTTTGCATATATACTTTACCTTGATGCAAGCGCTCTAGTAATTCTTCTGTAGATAAATCAACCAATTCGATAGTGTCGGCTAATTCTAGCATGGAATCAGGTACAGTTTCATGAATTGGTGCATGAATTATTTGTGAAATATCATTATTGAGACTTTCAATATGTTGCACATTTAAAGTGGTATAAACATTAATGCCATGCTCTAATAAGACCATAATGTCTTGCCAACGTTTTTGATTTCTTAATCCCGGAGCATTGGTGTGCGCCATTTCGTCCATTAAAATTAAACAAGGAGCCCGTTGTATAGCATGGTCTAGATCAAATTCTAATAATTTAGTATTATGATAATTAATGCTTTTTCTTGGTAAAATCTCAAATTTTTTTAATAATAATTCAATTTCATGACGGCTATAAGATTCAGCAATACCTATAATAATATCTAATTTTTTTTGATATGCGTTCCAGGCATCGTTTAACATGCGGTGAGTTTTGCCGACTCCTGGTGCTGCTCCTAAATAAATTTTTAAATATCCATGTTTTTTATGATTTTCTTCAGCTTGAATTTGTTGTAATAAAATATCAGGATTGGGGCGTGGCATTTGGCAGCTCGTTATCTAATGCAAGATTTAGTTCAAGAACATTTACGCGTGGTTCGCCCAATAATGCAAAAGTACGCGGCGTAATGTGTTTGTAAATTAATCCATGTACTTGTTGTTCAGGTATATGTCGCGCATTTGCAATTCTTGGAGCTTGGTATATGGCGGCCAGTGGGCTAATTTCTGGATCAAGGCCACTAGCAGATGCTGTCACTAGGTCTATTGGCACTAAAGTGGTTTTAATTGTATTATATTGATTTAATTGATCAATGCGTTGTTGGATTAATTCTAATAATTTGGGATTTGATGGTCCTAAATTTGATCCTTCAGAATCAGTAGCATTATAAGGAAAATTATTGGTTCTTGAAACACGTCCCCAAAAATATTGGGTAGATTGAAAATTCTGACCAATTAATTTTGAGCCGATAATTTGCTGATTTTGATAAATTAAGCTGCCATTAGCTTGCCATGGAAAGCATAATTGCGCAATTACAGTAATCAATAGCGGATAAAGACAGCCAGTAATTATAGTAATTATCAGCAATAATATTGCTGCACTTTTGATTTGTTGCATAAATTTTTACTCTATTTTATTAATGTTATGAGTATATCTATCATTTTTATGCCAATAAATGGTACTAATAAACCACCACAACCATACATTAAAACGTTATTTCGTAATAATTTTGTTGCTGATACGCGTTGATAGCGGACACCACGTAAAGCTAATGGAATTAATCCTACAATAATTAAAGCATTAAAAATCACGGTAGAGAGAATTGCGGTATTTGGAGTAGACAAATGCATAATATTTAAGGTGTTGAGTACTGGATATGTTGACGCAAATGATGCTGGTAAAATTGCAAAATATTTAGCAATATCATTAGATATACTAAAAGTTGTCAATGCTCCGCGTGTCATTAATAATTGTTTGCCAATTTCAACTACCTCAATTAATTTTGTTGGATTTGAATCTAAATCAACAAGATTTCCGGCTTCTTTGGCAGCTTGGGTGCCAGTATTCATTGCAACAGCTACATCAGCTTGTGCTAAAGCTGGGGCATCATTGGTGCCGTCGCCGGTCATAGCGACTAAATGCCCTTCAGCTTGGAGCTTGCGAATTAATTTTAATTTATCTTCAGGCAGTGCATTTGCTAAAAAATCATCAACACCGGCTTCAGCCGCTATTGCTGCTGCGGTTAAGGGATTATCACCGGTGACCATAATAGTTTTAATTCCCATTTGCCGTAGTTGTGCAAAACGTTCACGAATACCGCCTTTAATCACATCTTTAAGATGAATGACTCCTAAGACATGTTGTCTGTCAGTCACAACCAATGCGGTGCCTCCGGATTTGGAAATAATTTCAATATTTTTTTGCACATCATCAGGAATTTTACCATTGAGAGCAGTGACATATTCAGTGATCGATTCTGCTGCACCTTTACGGATCAATTGATTATATAAATTAACGCCACTCATACGTGTTTGTGCGGAAAAAGGCACAAAAGTTGCGCCTAATTCAGCAATATCACGGCCACGTAAACCATATTTTTCTTTGGCTAAAATTACAATGCTGCGTCCTTCTGGGGTTTCATCGGCTAATGAAGATAATTGCGCTGCATTGGCTAATTCTTGGATAGTTATACCTTCTGCGGGGATGAACTCTGTTGCTTGTCTGTTGCCTAAAGTAATAGTCCCGGTTTTATCAAGTAATAAAATATCAACATCTCCGGCAGCTTCGACAGCACGGCCTGAGATTGCAATTACATTGGCTTGAATCATTCTATCAATGCCAGCAATCCCAATTGCAGAGATTAAAGCACCAATGGTTGTTGGTGCTAAGCATACAAATAAAGCGATTAATGTTGTAACACTAATAATATTGCCGACCCCCATGCTTTGGACGCTATAAATAGAAAATGGTAATAAAGTTGTACAGACAACCAGGAAAATAATGGTTAGAGTTGCTAGTAAAATTGTCAATGCTAATTCATTTGGGGTCTTTTGGCGTTTAGAGCCTTCAACTAAGGCGATAATATGATCAATAAAAGTTTCACCAGGATTTGCAGTAATTTTTATTATGAGCCAATCGGAAATTATTTGGGTGCCACCAGTAACAGCCGTGCGATCACCGCCACTTTCGCGAATTACTGGAGCACTTTCACCAGTTACTGCACTTTCATTTACTGAAGCTACACCTTCAATAATTTCACCATCGCTGGGAATAAAATCACCGGCTTCAACTAGGACTAAATCATCAATTTTTAATTCTATAGATGGTATAATTGTAAATGGGGCATGTTTAGATGCTGATTTTAATTTTTTTGTTTGCAGATTATGACGGGTTTGCCGTAATGATTGTGCTTGTGCCTTGCCTCGGCCTTCTGCCATAGCTTCCGCAAAATTGGCAAATAATAATGTAAACCATAGCCAAATCGTGATAGTGATGGTAAATAATAGAATGGATTTATTGTGAGAAAACAATGTATTGATAGTAATAATACTAGTTAGAATTGCGCTGATGTAAACGGTAAACATAATTGGATTACGAATTTGATGCATGAACCTGCATTTCATCAGCGCGTCACGGATAGCGATGCGAATTAATTGTTTATTCCATAGCGAATGGTTTTTAACCATATTGTTTCCATAGTGTTAGTTGCTCGACAATTGGGCCTAAAGCTAATGCTGGTAAAAATGCTAATGCGCCGATTAAGATTAATATACTAATTAATAAAGTTATAAATAATGGTGTGTGTGTTTCAAGTGTACCATAGTTATTGGGGGTGATTTTTTTTTGTGCCAATGATCCAGCTAATGCTAGAATTGCGATTGCGGTCCAATAACGATTAATGAGCATAATGAGACCACCAATAATGTTGTAAAACCAAGTATTAACGTTTAATCCTGCAAACATGCTGCCGTTATTGTTACTTAATGATGTGCAAGCATATAATATTGTTGTGAATCCATGAGCGCCCATATTAATCAAGCTACTAGTACTAGTGGTCATAATAGCAATTGCAGTGATGATGAGTACCGTAATTGGCATGATTAAAATCGCAATTGATGCCATTTTAATTTCAAATGATTCTATTTTTTTTCCAAGATATTCTGGTGTGCGCCCGACCATTAATCCGGTAATAAAGATAGTAATGAAAGTAATTATTAGCATATTGGTGGTTCCTGATCCAACACCACCAAATATAGTTTCTCCAAGTTGCATGAGCCATAATGGCATTAAACTTCCTAGAGGATTAAAAGAATCAATCATGGTATTCATAGAACCATTAGAAGTTGCAGTACTTAAAGTTGCCCACATTGCGGAATTGATGATCCCGAATCGAGTTTCTTTGCCTTCCATATTTCCAGCTGAATAGAGTTTATATTGTTGATGGGTGTCAATAATGGTCTTTTTCATCATAGGACTGAGATTTTGTTCTGATAGAATAGTAATTACCAAACATGGTAATAGTATGATAAATATAGCTTTGAGCATGGCTGTGCTTTGGCGAGTATCTTTAATTATTAAACCGAATGTATAAAAAAAAGACGCTGGTATGAGGCAAATTGCGAGCATTTCAAAAAAATTAGTGAGTGGATTGGGATTGGCGAACGGGTGGCTGGCATTAGTGTTGAAAAAACTACCGCCATTGCTACCTAATTGTGAAATGGCAACTTGCGAAGCCACAGGTCCCATGGGAATAATTTGTATTGCATGTAATTGTGATTTATCAAGCAATTGTATTTGTTGATACGGTTTGAAATTTTGGATAACGCCTTGTGAACTTAAAAATATCGCCAGTATTATGGACAAAGGTAAAAGTATATATAAGATACTGCGGGTGGCATCTATCCAAAAATTGCCTAAATTGCTATTTTCATGTTGGGATATGCCGCGAATTAGTGCAATAGATAGAGACATTCCAGTAGCTGCTGAAGTAAAATTTTGTACACATAGAGCAATGACTTGGGTAAAGTAACTGATTGAATGTTCGCCACTATATGCTTGCCAATTAGTATTGGTTGCAAAACTAATAGCAGTATTAAATGATAGTTCTGGTGATTGTGCAAAAAAATGTTGTAAATTTAATGGTAGATAAAATTGTAGGCGTTGCACAACATATACTATGATTATGCCTAATAGGTTAAAATATAACATTGCTATTAAATATTGTTTCCAATTCATAGTTGCGGTTGGATTTATAGCGGCTGTTTTATATATGAAATCTTCGATAATTTTGCATAATTTATTAGATTTGCCATTATAAATTATTGCCATGTAGGCACCTAATGGTTTGCTAATAATTATTAGCAATGTCATGAAGATTATTATTTGTAGCCAACCAATACTTGTCATAGTTAGAAGAGTTCTGGTTTTAATAAGGCGATGAGTAAATACACAAATAAACCTATAACTATAATACTACCAATCCAATATAGAATCATGATTGCTCACCGTTTAATAAATGATCAAAAAAAATTATTAGATTAAAACAACTACCAAAGAATATAAATATAACTGTGATGAAAATAATGTCCATAATATTCTTCTTATTGTAATTATATTAGGTTAATTATAACTTAAGATCTATATATATGTGATCTTACTTGTAACATCTATATTTATGTGCTTTTATTAAATGTAATGTCAATAATATAGGATTTCTTAATAATGCGTTGCAAATGTTATTTCTCTACAATATCATTAATAAAGTTATTAATTTTTGTAGCTTGTTGTCTTGAATACGGCTGTTCAGAGCCACAATTTGTTGATACTGATGTAACATTGATGCCACGTAAAGTTGCGGGT
Organism: Legionellaceae bacterium; assembly: GCA_964200955.1. Lineage (GTDB taxonomy): Bacteria > Pseudomonadota > Gammaproteobacteria > Legionellales > Legionellaceae > CAXNCW01. The sequence goes on along the minus strand of CAXNCW010000017.1, from coordinate 4,337 downwards.
ACTGCTGATGCGGCAGTGATTATGTTACCAGTGCATCTTGAGAAACGTGGTGTTAAAATTATTACGATTGGTCAAGATTATTTAATTAGTATCCCCGCGGTGTTATTATTTACTGATCAATCATCGCAGTTAACTTGGCAATCTTATGATATTCTTAATGAAGTAGTGGTTTTTTTGAAACAATTTCGCAAAATTACTGTTCATGTTACGAGTTATAGTATGCGGTATTTAGCAGTTAGAAGAGAAAAATCTCTGACCTTGGCGAGGGCAAATGTTGTAGCTAATTATTTATGGTCGCAAGGAATAAATAGTCGGTTGATTTTTGCTGCTGGTGTTGGCAGTGATAAACCAATTATTGCATTTCCTGCTGGTGGCGACCGTTCTATGAATTCAAGAATTGAAATTACTTTTCGTGATGTTATCATCTAAGAAATGAACGTGCACGAAATAAGTTTCTATTCTTGATTGAGATGTTGTTTGAGCACAGCGAGTTTAGCGAAATTAAGAATAGAAACTTATTTCGTGCACGTTCTTAAGTGTAAGTGAGAAGATTATGTCCGTTGATGCTATAGTTGCAATTAGATTACGTAACTTCTTTTATTATAAAGGACAGCGTAATGCTTTAAAGATTTTATTAATATCCATGATAAATAATGGTATTTTATTATTTTGTCTATGGTATTTAATTATGCATCCTTTGGCCCCGGAATATTTTCCAATTAGTATTAATGGACGTATACTCGAAATATTGTCGTTGAATCAACCCAATCATTCTGATGATGTAATATTGCATTGGACTTCTTATTCCGCAATTGCTGCATTTAGTTATAACTATGTTAATTATCGTGGTGAATTTCAAGCTTCATCAGGATTTTTTACTCCTGATGGTTGGAATTTATTTTTAAAAGCATTAAAACAATCTAATAATTTAGATGCAATTACAAATAAAAAATTTGTGGTCTCAGCGCAATTAATTTCCAATAATTTACCAAGTATTCAGCAAAAAGGTGTGATGGACGGCAAATATTATTGGAAGATTTTAGTGCCAATTTTAGTTACTTATCAAAATAATATTTTATACACGCAACAATATAATTTAGTTCATATTCTTGTAGAAAGGGTGCCAACCTTAAACGCTCCTTATGGTATAGGGATATCACAATTTGTGGTAACTCCTATGTAAATATAATAAAAATAGTTGTAAAGTAATACATTGGAACGGTAATAAAATGACTAGAACAGTATGGCGCTCTATTATTGCAACAAAAGATTTTTATAGAGGGATGTATAGACGCCTATGTACATGGATAATTTTTTCGGTATTATTAAATATAATACTATTGATATTGATTGGTTATTTTTATGAAAATCGTCATGAGTCAGTTTTTTATGCGACTAACGGTACAACATCACCAATTTCATTACAGGCATTAAATACACCAAATTACTCTACAGAGTATTTATTGCCACCGGACCCAATATTACTGGATACAAATAGAGATTTACCGGATTAAGTAAGGATAGCAATGTTAAAAAATGATGCAAATGATGCAAATGATGCGAGTACTGTAAAATTAAATAATAAATTTTATCGCGATGGGCGTAAAAAATTAATTGCATCTCTATTTGGATCAGTGATAGTGATTTTCATGTTATCTATATTTTTATTATATATAATAACTCATCCAGCGCGTCCTAAATATTTTGCTACCAGCATCAATGGTAGAATTATTCCTATTAGTGCATTAACTGCACCAAATCAATCTGATTCAGCAGTATTACAATGGGCAACACAGGCAGCGATTGCGGTTTTTACTTATAATTTTGTTAATTATCGTGATGAATTATTATCAGCATCACAGTATTTTACTGCTGACGGTTGGCGGCAGTTTTTACAATCATTAAGTGATTCTGAGAATATAAATACAATAAAAACAAAAAAATTAATCGTATCTGCTGTTGCTACTAGAGCGCCTATTATTTTACAAAAAGGTTTATTAAATGAGAGTTTCTCTTGGCGCATACAAATGCCAATTTTGGTCACATATCAAAGTGCTAGTGAATTTATGCAACAAAATATTGTAGTAACACTTTTAGTGACACGTATCTCTACTTTAGAGTCTCCTAAAGGCATTGGTATTTCTCAATTTATTGTTGGAATAGAAGAGGTAGGTAGTTAATGCGCAATGTATTTTTTGTTAAGTTTTTTCAAATAATAATTGTAATTGTATTTGCATCGGTTGGTGTATATGCGGCAAATTTGTCACATTCTACCGAACAAGCTTTGGAACAATTGAAATTATTGAGAACCAGAATGGATCAACCTAGTAATAGTGGGCAGCAAAATTCAGATAATCTACCTAAGGTAGCAGAGGTGAGTCGGACGTCCAATGCTAAGAAAACGGCAAAAGCATCAGAAAGCTTGCAATCAGTAACTCCAGCAAATCCAGTGACAGCTCCGGTTACATCAGGATCTATGGATACAATGGATACAGATAATGCTATTATTCCTGATAATGAAATGATAGATGAACGTGGTTTTGCTGGGATAAAAAGACAATTATTTCCTTTAGATCCAGAACATATTGTGCAATTGAAGGGCCTTTATCAAGAGTCAGAACAGGCAAACGCTTCTACAGTTGGGGCACCGCCAAAGCCTACAGCGACGTCACAGTTTGTGAATTTATCTCCAGGATCCACACCACCGGTAATTAGGTTAGCACAAGGATTTGTTACATCATTAGTGTTTTTAGATTCGACTGGAACCGATTGGCCAATTAGTGCTTATGATTTGGGTGATCCAACAGCATTTAATATTCAATGGGATAGAACTAGTAATACATTAATGATTCAAGCTTTGAAACTATATACTTATGGTAATTTAGCAGTCAGACTTAAGGATTTACATACTCCAGTGATGTTAACTTTAATACCTGGACAAAAAGCCGTGGATTATCGTGTAGATTTACGAATTCAAGGTTATGGTCCCAATGCAAAAAACTTACCTTTAGAAGAAGGATTACCGCCTAGCGCTAGTGATGTATTATTGCATATACTTGAAGGGGTGCCACCAAATGGTAGTCGGAGATTATTTATAACTGGTGGTGATGCTAGAGCATGGATATTGGACAATAAGATCTATGTTCGCACGAATTTAACAATATTATCCCCTGGGTGGTTAGCTAGTATGACGAGCGCTGATGGTATGCATGCATATGAGATGCAAAAATCACCAGTATTATTGGTTTCTTGGCATGGTAAAGTTATGCAACTTAAGGTAGAAGGGTTATAACAAATGGCCAGTAGAAAAGAAAATTTGAAAACATTATTTACAAATTCACGTACTAGGGGTGTTATACTTGTTACTAGTATACTATTGATTATTGCAATTATTATTGGTGTGATGAAATTTCTTTCCGCAATTAATCTTGGGTCGAATTCTTCGGCAAAATTAAATATTTCACCCACTACTATTGATGCAACTCCTGGATCCAATAATCCTACAGATCAATATGCGAAATTACAAGAAACTCAAAATTTAGAACAAGCGAATATGGCGTTAAATAGTGGTCAAAGTGCAATTCCCACTCTTGTGCGTACACAAGATTTTAGCACAGGAGTTAGTTCAATAGGTGCAACAGACGGTACAGGTGGCTTAGGGTTTTCGGCATTAGCCGAGGACGATGGTGGTAATAAAAGAGATTTGTGGATGCAGTCATTAAAGGATAATAATTGTACTCCTGATATTATTAAGCAAGTTGTTACAGCTGGTGCAAAATTAGTAGATATAAAATCCTCTTGTAATTGCATCCAGATGTATGCAGCAGGGTATACATTAGCAGATGTAGGCTCTTTGTGTTCTTGTCATGAATTAAAGCAAGCAGGAATGACGGCACTACAATTGCAAGCAGTAGGATATGCAGTTAGTGATTTGCATGCCTGTGATTTTAATGCTTGTGAATTGCGTGGTTTAGGTTTTAATGCTCAAGCTATGAAAGACGCGGGTTATTCTGATGATGAATTAAAAGGTGCTGGTTTTTCTGCTAATGAAATTTTACATGCATCAGGTATTCCTGCGGGTTTAAGTGTTGCGGATATTCGTAATGTCAATAATGATGATGTTAATGGTTTAAAAAAATTGCGTGATACTGGTGTCAGTGCTGCTGCGTTGCGTCGGATTAGTGGCGCTAATGCTGAGCAATTGGAAGCTGCAGGTTATACTCCTGAAGAATTAAAAAATGCCGGATTTACTGCAGCAGAATTAAAAGCAATTGGTTTAAGTCCGAATGCTTTAAAACAAGTTGGCTATTCAGCGCGCGATTTACTAAATTCTGGAT
>CAXNCW010000016.1:0-9880 GCA_964200955.1 Legionellaceae bacterium | reverse complement strand
AGTAATTTTATGTTGTCCATTAAACGCAATTCTAATTGTCGCTATACAGAACCCGTTAAAGACTAAAATTTAGTAGCATTAATATGAGTAAAAAACAAAAAACATACAGCTGAATTTAAAACTAAAATAAATTTACAGAAACAACGTTACACTAACGTTGCAATTAAAATTAATGATGACTGATATGTTGCAAAATTGGCGACAATTGCGTTAGTTTACTCTGTTGTTTACATGGATAAGTCTTAGTTACGCCAAGCCAAGCTATTTGTGATATTGTCATTTTATCTTTATCACTTCTTTGACTAGAAATTTCTTTATAAGTTTGTAAAATAATACCATTCATGGTTACTGAATTTAAACTGGTATTTGGTGGCAAACAAAATAATGCTGCACCTTGAGCTTTAGCTAAATCATTCGCTTGTAATAAAGTTTCCGCTAAAGTTTCTGTAGTAATCGTTAAAACATTACGTGCCGATCGAGCCCATGCTTGTGACTGTGCGTCAGCTTTAATCTCCATTTGTGGGATAGCATTAGAAATATTAACATAATGATCAATAGTATCAGCATTGATGCTATTATTTATAATAAAAAATATCACAAGCATTAGACAACGGATCATTTTTTAGTCCTATTATTTTTAGTAATATTCGCGGTATTATTAATAACCAATTGCAATCCCGCTGGGGTATGGTATCTTTTATGTAATATTGGTTGTTGTTGGTAGATTTCTAAAAAACGATACACTTGATTAGTTTCAGTATCTACCAATTCAACATCATCTCCATCATCATTAACGAAAGTCAAGCTGAGATGAATCTCACGAAATTTATTAATATGATAACGCTTGTTAAACAAAATTAAAATATTCTTAATATTTTCAGCAGTTTTTTGCATATTGTATTGACCATTAAGTATGACATCCATAACAACTCCTTATAGGATAACATAATAATCTTATCGTCATAAATATATATAACTTGAGTATACATCAACCCAAATTAATTTTTAATGATATCGTCGACTGATTGCCCAAATATGCATTACCTTGTTGAAAATATTGTTGCTCTAGGCGTACCATATACTGTTTATAATTTAATGCAATACCACCACCAATCTTATAAGTATTAACATCAAAATTACTTAACGTACTTAACCAATTAGGCTTAATTACATTATTAAAATTCAGTAATTGTAAAATACCGCCGTCAATAAATGGTCGCAATGTTGAATTTATTTGATAACTTAATTCAGCATTTTCTTGTGTATAATAAGCATGATTTTGCTTTACGGGCGCCCATGGCTGGATAGCATTTAATGCTAATTCGTGTTTATCAATCATGGTATGAGTTAAGCCAATATTGGCATTAAACATAAATTCTTTCCAAGTATGTGCAAATAATGCAGTAGCACTTGCAACCCAATCTTTATTGTAAACATTATCATTCTTATAGTAAGGCATTTTCCAAGTTGATGATAAAATATCAGCATTAATGTCATTGCCACCAGCAAGATCAACAAAAAAGTGCTGCAATATTTGTCCGAATAAATGCCCATAAAAATTATGTGCTTGCTTAACATTATGAATTGTTGTCAAAAAATATGTAGGCACTAATTTTTTAGTATTTGTTGACCCGAGTTTATAAAGAAATAAACCATTGGGAGCTACATGTGAATTATTAGGTAAACTAGGATTAAATTTATTGACGCCGTTATTAAAATTCTCGATGATTTTATCTACTGCGATTATTTGATTAGCAAAAATATTCTGTATATTTACTAAACATATAAAGCTAATTATTAATTTTATAATCTTCATGATTTCTCCAATTACTATTGCCGATTAAGCATGAAACGTTGTCTAACAATTTCATATAAAGTAACACCTGTAGCGACTGAAACATTTAAACTTTCAACAGCTCCTAGCATTGGTATGGAAAATAACCCATCACAACGCTCACGCGTTAATCGTCGCAATCCATTGCCTTCACCACCTAAAACAATAGCTAATGAAGCCGAACAATCTAACTGATAAACTGATTGCTCAGCTTCATTAGCAGCACCAAATATCCACACGCCACATTGTTGTAATAACTCAATTGTACGCACTAAATTTGTCACTTGTACTATTGGTAAAAATTCGACAGCACCACATGCAACACGACTGACCACTGTATTAACTGTTGCATTTTTATCTTTTGGTATAATTACAAAATCTACACCTGCGGCATCAGCTGTACGTATGCATGCACCTAAATTATGTGGATCCGTGATCCCATCAAGCACCAGAATTAAACTTGGTTTTGTTAATTGCGACAATATGAATTTTAAATCAGCCTCAACAAAACTTGGTAGTGGAGTCGTTATTGCTACCACTCCTTGATGATTATATTTTGCAAAATCTTGCTGCATTACTTTATTTGAACGGCGTTCAATTACAATATTTTTAGAAATTGCCAACTGTTCTAAAATTTTAATTTTTTTATCACGGCGATCATCACTTATATATAATTTGATTACTGACCGCAATGCGCTTGTAATTAAAGCAGTTACAGGATGTAATCCATAAACATAAATCTCAGATCCGAGTAGTGTTGTCATTAGTTACTGCTTCAAAATCAATTTTACGATCATCTAAATCTACACGTGCGACTAAAACAACAATTTTATCTCCTAAACTATAAACTTGTCCACTACGTTCACCAACTAATCTATGTTTGGCTGCGTCAAACACATAATAATCGCTACGTAATGAGGTGACATGTACTAAGCCCTCAACATAAATATCATCTAATTCGACAAAAATTCCAAATCCGGTTACTGCTGAAATTTTACCCGGAAATACTTGTCCTAATTTATCTTGCATGTACTCACATTTCAACCAAGACACAACTTGTCTAACTGCCTCATCGGCTCGTCTTTCGGTTACTGAACAATGTTTACCTAAACGCGCCATATCTTCATTAGTATATGCAAATTCATCTATAGGTAGTTGATCCAATATATGCGCCATAGCACGATGTATTAATAAATCAGGATAACGCCTAATTGGCGAGGTAAAATGTGTATAATGCGCATAAGATAAGCCAAAATGCCCATCATTACTCTCTACATATTGTGCTTGTTTTAATGAACGCAACATGACTGTTTCTAATAAATTCTTTTCTTGACGTTGTGCAACCAGAGTTAGTGTTTTTTGAAAATCTTTTGAATGAGGTTTTTTGCCACCGCCCAGTTGCAATCCAAATTCTCCTAAAAATTTACGTAACGCTTCCATTTTTTCAGCTTCAGGGGCATTATGCACACGATATAACATAGCAATTTTAGATTTTTTTAGAAACAGGGCAACGGCAACATTCGCGGCCAGCATACATTCTTCAATTATTTTATGCGCTTCATTTCTCGTGGTCGGCACAATACGCTGAATTTTTTGCTGTTCATCGAAATCGATATGCGTTTCTAAAACATCAAAATCAAGTGCGCCACGAGCTTTACGCGCAGTTACTAAGCCTTTATATATTGTATTAAGTGCCGTTATTACTGGCCAAACATGCTCGTATGATTTTTCTGGCGTATCATCTGCCAACCATTTTGCAACTTGTGTATACGTTAAACGCGCATGAGAATGAAATACTGCACGATAAAAATTTGAGCGCTTAATTTTACCATCGGTACTAATAATTAATTCGACCACCATACATAGGCGGTCAACATGAGGATTCAATGAACAAATACCATTTGATAAGGCTTCCGGTAACATAGGTATGACTTGATTAGGAAAATATATTGAATTGCCACGTAATAATGCTTCTTGATCTAGAGGTGAATCTTTAGGAACGTAGAAACTCACATCAGCTATAGCTACAAATAATTGCCAATTACCATTAAGTTTTTGTCGGCAATAGACTGCATCGTCAAAATCTTGAGCATCTTCACTATCAATTGTTACAAAGGGTAATGCCCGTAAATCAACACGCCCAATGCATTGATCGGCGGTCACTGTATTCGGAATATGTTTTACTGCATTTACAATGTCTTCTGACCAAGAGGTTGGAATTCCGTGCGCATACATGGCGACTTTAGTCTCCATGCCGGGAGCCATAGGATCACCAAGAATTTGTATGACTTTGCCTATAGGTTGCGTACGTTTACTAGGAAATGCAATGATTGCCACTAGTACTATTTGTCCATGCGTGGCGCCGCTAGAAAACTCTAAAGGTATAGAAATATCCTGCGTTAATCTGGTGTTATCAGGAATAACAAAACCCACATTATATTCAATAATAAATTTACCAACAATTGTAGCATTGGCATGGGCTATAACTTCACGGATTTTAGCTTCAGGACGATTACGCTTATCAAAACCACTTTGATAAGCCAAAATATGATCTCCATGCATAACTGCGCGCATTTCTTTAGGCGAAAGAACCATATCGGCACTGCCATCATCAGGAATAAAAAAACCATAGCCATCAGCGTGACCCTGCACTTTACCGCGTACCAAATTAATACGTTGAACTAAACACAAGCGCCCTCGACGATCACTCATAATTTGACCATCACGTAACATGGCTTTTAAACGATAACTTAAAATTTCTTTTTCATGATCAGCTATTGCTAATAATGCAAATAATTCTTCATTAGATATGGGCCGGCCATTTTCTTCCAAAACCTGTAATATCAATTCACGACTTGGAATTGGTAATTCATATTTGGCTTGTTCCCTTGCATAGAAAGGATCGTTTCGTTTTTTTTTATTCACATACACCACATAAAATAATTAATTAAATTTATATACCGTTAGGAACGTTTACGAAATAACTTTTACAAGTAAGTGAACTAAACTCGCTATGCTTAAACAGCACTCTCTTACTTGTAAAAGTTATTTCGTAAACGTTCCTTAAGAACTACGATCTTCCGTATATCGCAGTAATGCTACTTTACTCATATTTTTACCATCCCAACTAGTAGCGGTTGCCGCTGTTTTCATTGTAGTTTGACAAACAGTAATTAAATTTGCACATGACAAACGTTGTTCATGGCCTGGTCTTGATTCAATACAACTAAATTTTAATAAATGAGTTGTTAATATTAAAGCCGACCATTGCTTAGCAATTAATTTATTATTAAGATTCACTGCATTATTATTCGCAATTAACCAGACATCATTAGCAGTAATATTATGAACAAAAAATATTGCTGATTTATTAACATTAAATTCTAGATTATCATTATTGATACTTAATATTTTACATGATTTAATAAAATTATCTGCAAATGTTAATGTAGATAATAAAATATAAAATAATCCAGAAATATACAATTTCATTTATATTGTTGGGCCAAGGCCCAACCTAGATAATTATTCTGATTTATCTGAGTTTGCAGCTTCAGGGGTAACCTCAGTAGTATTTTCAGTAGTATTGGGTGTTGTATTCTCAGTAGCATCTGTTGGCGCAGGATTAGTTACCGCCGTTTCAGCAGTTGTTGTCGTTGTGGTTTCTGGCTTTTTTTCCATTTTATTACCACAAGCAATAACTAATAATCCAATTAATAATGTACCAATCAAAGTTAACAAACGTTTCATACTTAATCTCCAATTAAAATTATATTTATAGTAACATCAACAAACAGTGTAACAATAATTTAATAAAATTAATACTGAAGATTATTGATGAATAATAAAAAATGCCGCAAACAAAAAGCGGCATTTTTATATGTAACGGTAATGTTAATTCTAGTTACCACTATCATCGGTAGGAGCACTTGAATTAGTAGAACTACCATCGCTAGCAGGAGTAGTAGTCGTAGTATCCCCACTTGATTGAGTCTGTGACGCAGAATCAGCTACATTAAGATTACTCTTTTTACTAGGAGCAGGAGCAGCGAATACTGCCGTAGCGCATAGTAATGTTATCAACACAGTAATTTTTTTCATTGGTTTCTCCATAAATTATAATAAAAATATATCATATAACATTGTAATGTAATCCTGTAATTATTATTTATATTCAAAATAATAATTACAGGATTACTACAACGATGCCAGAAAATCTTGTCTTTAACAAGTGGCTATGAACTTATTTTGCATGCATGCCTATAATTACTGTCCATAGGTATGGGCAGTATCTTCATGTTCAAAATATTGTTTAATATATTGAATAAAATTATTGGTGTCGGCTATATTTACTATGGGCACAATAATATTCTGAGTATTAATTTTTAATAATAATTTATTTGTAATAGAATAAACATTTTGTACATCTGGGGTTTGTTCTTTGCCTAATAATTTTTGAATTTTACTGGCTCCAGCACCTTTTTGAATTTCAGCAGCTAGTTTTATACAATCATCAATTAACTCTGGTTGATTATCTAATAATTGTTTCAGAAAACAGGCGGTTTTAATAGTAACATTACGCATGTCACCGACAGCACGCCATAATTCCTGTGGTATGACTGCAAAAGCCAACAGATTATTGAAAGTAGACTTTGATATCCCTAATTTTTTTGCCAAATTTCTTTGAGAAATTTTTTCATCTGCAAGTACCTGATGATAACTCATGCTTTTAGAATAATGTGACAATTCTTGTTTAATATTTTCTGCTGCTTGCAAAATAAATGCATCCTCATCAGATAATTGCATAATAATTGCTTTAACTTTTCTATTAATTAATATACATGCTATCAGCATAACGCCAATTAACGCAATCCTTGGCATCAAGTTCGTGAATAACATCGGTTTTTTTTGTGGCTGTATTAGTAATGAATAATGCACCAAAATCTTTTTGTGTCATAATTTATCTCAAATTAGAATTTATATAATTGAATGTTTGTCATCAGGATACAAAGATAATTTCACATCAGCAATATAATTATTAATAGCATCAATCTTATTGTGCTTAGATAATAAATATTGCTTTAAGAATCGTGGCTTAAATTCATCTTGTAAACCTAAAATATCATGCCAAACCAAAACTTGTCCATCAGTGTATTTACCAGCACCAATTCCAATTGTAGGAATAGCTAAATTTTCAGTGATAATTTTTGCAAGGCGGGCAGGGATACATTCTAACACCAGGGCACAACAACCAGCGCGTTCTAATTGTTGTGCCTGCTCTAAAAATAATTGTGCTTGCTGTTCATCCTTTCCCTGAATTCTATAACCACCTAATTGATGAATAAATTGCGGAGTTAATCCCAGATGACCCACTATGGGGATCCCACTTAACGTTATATATTGAATTAATGCACAAGTGTCGTCATCACAACCTTCAATTTTTATTGCATGCGCGCCAGCTTGTAATAATTGCTGAACATTCAACAGCGTATCGGCTTGTGAAATTCGGTGACATAGAAAGGGTAAATCACTAATTAAAAATTGTGATCCAAGTCCACGTGCAACTGCTTGTGTATGGAGTAGCATCATTGGCATCGTGGCCATAATAGTATTATTATGGCCATGCACAACCATGGCTACTGAATCTCCAACTAAAATACAATCAAGCGACGTTGCAGCAATAGTACGTGCCGCTGCATAATCATAACAAGTTAATACAGTAATTTTTTCTTGCTGTTGCTTTTTATGTTTAAAATCAAAGATTTTCACAAAACATTCCTAATAATTATAACTTTTTGAATATTTTAACATAAAATAAAAATGATGTAATTTATTAGTATCAAAATTTATCTCTTAGGCAATGTCAGAAAATAATTTGAATATTTTTATGGGTCTTTTGTTTGAACGTAGTGAGTTTGACACATGAAAATATTTAAGTTATTTTCTGACACTGTTTTAATATTTCATTAAGAATAATATTAGATAATATTAAAAATCTTGTAATTAAACTTTGAGTGTAATATGAAGCAATTATTAATAAATGATATTCTCCTAATTGATCATGCACAAGGTGCTGGTAAGAACGGTGATATACCGATGAACCCTCCATACGTACGTCAGCATCCCGTAATCACAAATACAACTATTGAACCTGATAGAGTTCTTAAACTCTGCACAAGAATAGAGACAATAGCAACGTTCACAAATGATAAACATAAAAATGATGCGCAAATCACCCGTATTACTACCGATGAATTTAGTTTTTATACCAATTATTCCCCGCTGTCTCTTGATGAATATAAGCAATTAATTAATAATATTAAAAATATAGCCAAAAAACTAAAACCGAATATAATTTTAATCCTCAGTAGTATGGCGGTATTATGGCCAAATGATACTGTAAGAAATGCTGTGTTACATGTTCAATCACCAACAACAAAAGATTTAGAACCGATTATACATCATTTTAGTAAAGAAAATTTTTCATGTCTTGATCCTTTATATGCAAAACAACAGAATATTGATGATTGTTATAAGTTTGAAAAAGATAATTACAGCGATCCACAATTCTCACCAAATTTTGTATTAAATGAAGTGGTTAGTTTTAATGACCAATATAAAAGCGCTATATTAGTGACGCCAGCTCATTGTTTGCCACCTTTTATTGATGCAGTTGATATTTGTTTGGATCATGCATTGAAAGTTGGGCTGATTAATGCTGGAGAATTAATCAGCCGATTAAACCTACCGCCATTATATATAAGTAATATAGTTACATCTAACAGCATTGCTATTGTACACAATTCTTTAAACAGTTCAGCCATCCATTCAGATGCGAATTATCAGTTAGTTGATGGTGCAATCTATATAAATAAAGAACAGATTGTTTCTGGCAATGCAATAAAAAAAATTAGTTTTGCTTATATGTTTCAAACAAAACCCATCGGTTTAATGCATTCAAATTTATTTGATAAAGCAGTTCTCAAATATCAGGCATCTAACGTATTAGATAATCAGTTACAACTCAAAATTGATGTCACCAACAATACTTTATTGCATGAAATCTTATCTCATAATCTCAATTATAATGAGCAAAATCTAGAAAAGCGTTTACAATCATTTCTCCCTTACTACGATTACAACACATTAAATGCTCAAAATTTTGAAGGTAATACCCCTGTGCATTTGGCAATTCAGCATCCAAAGTTATTGGTTACATCAAGATATGTCGTGCGTTTTCTCGATATGAATGCGAATTTTTATATTCAAAATAATAAGAAAGAGACTGCGCTAGATTTACTCATTAAACACAAGCAACCACTTATAATCAAAAAATTATTTGATGTCATTATCAATAATCACCAGATATATGAACAGTATTATCGTCCATACCTTATGCAAATATTACAACGAACGAATAGTTTAGAGCTAGAGCATTTGACTACAGTAATCCGATCGCTATTTGAGTATGAAAAACAACACCTATCAACCGCTGTTTATCTGGCAATGAACGCATTATTTGAGAAATTTATTATTTTATATCCAAATGAATTGGACACTCAATTAATATTTCTTCTGAATTCCCCAGACATTCAGCCAGAACATCAACAGTTTTTAATTGAAAAGTATTTCAATAAAGAAGACACATTGGATCAATACATTATTCGCTTATCTACAAAACCATTATTGCATCTGTTAGCTGAACAATTAAATTTACCTATAATTCATGTTAACCACACTCAAAATATAAAAAATATTCTTGCACAATTTAATCAGTGGCATCCACAAACGTTAACACAATCACAAAAAGTCAATCTTTATGCGCATTTGCTGCAAGACGAGGCTATTTGGTATCAAATTGTCAAATTACAACAAATTCAATTATTAATTGATAGTGTTGACTATATTGAGAGTGCAAAACAATTAGATCAATTTATAGACAATAGAGATAAATACAAAGTACATGATAAAAATTTAACACAAAAATTAATCTATAAAAATTTAAAATTAATTACTGTAACTGATGATTATATAAATAATAGAACT
>CAXNCW010000015.1:0-10023 GCA_964200955.1 Legionellaceae bacterium | reverse complement strand
GCATTCCTTTCTGCTTACTAGTATTGTTTTCAATTTCTTGTTGGCTTGGATTTATTTCTTTTTGTATTTGTTGTTTCAATTGTTTAAATTGTTCAATGTTATTAGATAATTTAATATTCGGTATTACACTTTGTAAGTTGTCATCTATTATTTGCATGATATCGTTTATACTCTCTAATATTAACGATGATTCTGGTGCATCTTTCAATTCATTATTTAGAACTTCTCTAGCAGATTCTAATAGATTTTTCATATCTAATAACTGTTTGACTACATAATCGATCTCTTGTGATGGTTTGTGGTGTGCCACTTTGAGAGATTCTATATGTGTTTTTATGTGTGGCATTAGATATTTATGTATACCTGTGTCTATTTCTCGTACAGCACCAATTTTTTCACTTAATTCATTTTTTTGCTCTAAATTTTTATTAAAGCTCATGTCGGTTGAAAGAGCAGAATTTGGTGAGTTTTCTCCATTATTGAATTGGTTAATATTTTTTTCATTTTCTAGTTTAACACCATCAAATAGCATGGTTTCTAAAATTAAATTTTCCAAATTTGAAAGTCTATTTTTTCCTGCTTCAATGGCAGAATATTGATAAGCTGATGACCAATGATTAATCGGAGCTAAAGGAAGTCTCGCTTTATTAAAAATCAGATTCATTAATACTCTGGCAACTTTACCATTAGAGTTATCAAATGGATGAATTTTTACAAATTTAGTATGAAATTTGGCGGCTATTTCAATAATTTTTTTGATTTTTAATTCAGCATCATTATCATTTATACTAATAGGCTCAATAGATTTCAATTCATTATTATATTGTTCAATAAAATCACTCATGCTGTTCTTAATTTTAGCGGGATGGATGCCTATATTTTTTGATGTTGTTCGATATTCTCCTGGATTAGTCGGATCTTCATGATTTTTTGGATCGTTTTGAATGGTTTTATTCATTGATTTAATCATATCTTCATTGATACTCAATGTATTAAGAGATGCGAATTGCCTACTGGTCTCAATTACAATACTGTCTTCAAATTCTCCAGGTTTATATGTGCCTCCTTCTTCACGTTCCTCTAGTTTATCTCTATTTTCCCGTTTATGAGTTAAAGGAGAATTATTCAGCATTGATATTATATCTTGTTTAAGCGGGTGTTGTTCAAAAATGGGCTCAATTTCGAAGCTGTCTTTTGTCTCTTGTTTTAAATTCAAAAAATCAATGATTTGATTATAGCTCATAAAAGTAGTATTATTATTTGAATCTGTTACTTTGAAATGGGTTAATTCTCTACGATGAATTGTTTGTTCTTTTAAATATTGCTTAATAATAGCAGTAAATCGTGCTGAGTTATTACACTTTTCTATTGGATTCTCTTGAAAGTTATATTCTTCGCCTTGCTTTTTAACTCGCTTGTTTAATATTAAATTAATGTTCATTGAGATTCTCTTTAATAAACTGTATTAATTTAATAATAGTACATAGATATATGTGTGTGTTAAAAAATAATCTTTTCAGTAATAATAGATAAATTTAAAAATACATTGATATAATGATGTCGCGCAGTCCAACATGGAAGATAATGGTTAATAAATATTGTATAATCTGGTTATTTTATGTCATGATATTGCAATCATGCGATCATAATTTTGCAAGTGAGCACAAACTTTCGCCAGAGCAATTACATAATGCTGCAATTTATAATACTCAATTGGGTCTTGCATATTTAAAATATGGTGATAGAGTGAGAGCCAAGCGTAAATTATTAGCAGCTTTACGTTTTAATTTGCCGGAAACACAAACTGCTATGGGATATTTTATGGAAACTACAGGTGATTTAAAGACTGCGGATTTTTTTTATAAAAAGGCCATAATATTATCTAATCATAGTGCTGCATCATTAAATAATTACGGAACATTTTTATGTCGTACCGGTCATTATAAACAGGCTAATCGATATTTTATGCAATCTTTGAGTGATATTTATTATGTACATAATGCTAGTGTTTATGAAAATGCTGGATTATGTGCGGTTGCTGCCAAACAATATAAACAAGCTCAATATTATTTTGATAAAGCTTTAAGATCTGATCCTAATTATCAACAATCATTAATTGAGATAATTAAAATAGATTTAAAATTGCAGAATTGGCAACATGCAGTTTATATGCTAAATAAATATAGAAATAAAATTAATAAAAATTTAGTATTACAGCAATTAGAACGTGATGTTAATAAAAAACATTGATCTTGGAGAAATAGAATGCATACAATTGTAATAGAAAATAAAGTGCCACAAGATTTAATTAAGCCTGGAGAGCAATTATCTGCAATCAGAGAAAAAAAAGGTTACACTTTAGAATACATTGCTAATAAATTACATTTACGCGTGCGTTTATTAGAGCTATTGGAGTCTGATGCTTATGAAAAAATGCCACAACCAGTTTTTATTCGTGGTTATATTCGTGCTTATGCAAAATTGTTGTCTATCACCGCAGATCCTATAATTGATGCATTTAATCATTTTTGTGTTGAAGAACGTAAAATTGAAAGAGCATTATGGCAAACCAAACGTGAAACTAATATTAATGAAAGAGCATTACGTTGGGGTACAGGATGTATAATGCTAGTTATAGTCGCAGCTTTAGTGTTATGGTGGCAGAAAAATACTGATTCATCGCCAATAAGCTTATCGACACATATAAATAAGCAACATAAATCACAAAATATTACAGAATTAAAAGCTACATCAACCATGCAATCTTTGTTTAAAACGGAGCAATAGTTTTGGCGCAATTAATCCATGTAGTTAAAGGCATGAATGATATTTTGTCTGCAGAAACTAAAATTTGGCGGCATATAGAAAAGATTTTGGTTGATTGTGTAGCGCAATATGGTTATGAAGAAATTAGACTACCTGTATTAGAAAATACTCAATTATTTAAACGTACTATAGGTGAAGTAACAGATATTGTTGAAAAAGAAATGTATACTTTTCAAGATTTAAATGGTGATAGTTTAACTTTGCGTCCTGAAGGTACTGCCGGTTGTGTTCGTGCATGTATTGAGCATGGTTTATTGCGTAATCAATCGCAAAAATTTTGGTATTATGGACCAATGTATCGTCATGAAAAACCACAAAAGGGTAGGTATCGCCAGTTTACACAGTTTGGTATAGAGGCTTTTGGTTTTGCTGATTTTACTGTTGAAATTGAATTAATTATTTTATGCCAGCGTTTATGGCAAAGTTTAGGAATAAATAACCTATTAACATTGGAAATTAATACGTTAGGAACTGTAACTGAACGTAAAATTTATCAAAAAAAATTAGTGGAATTTTTATATAAAAATATTGAAAAACTTGATGTTCATAGTGTCTCAAGATTAAATACCAATCCGTTACGAATTCTTGATAGTAAAGATCATAATGTACAACAATTATTATTAGATGCGCCAAAAATTTTTGATGTTTTAGGTGATGAGAGTAAAGTAAAATTTACAAAGTTACGTGATGGTCTTGAAAAATTAGGTATAAAATATTTTATTAATCCTTGTTTAGTGCGTGGTCTTGATTATTATGAACATACAGTTTTCGAATGGGTGACTGATAAACTCGGTAGTCAAGCAACTGTTGGTGCTGGTGGTCGTTATGATAAATTAGTCGAACATTTAGGTGGTAATGCAACTCCTGCTGTAGGTTTAGCCATTGGCATGGAGCGTGTAGTATTATTAACACGTTTGACTGATTTTACTGTTATTAATTCTAATTTAAAATTATTTATAATTTCTGGATCTGAGCAAGCATTACAATATAGTTTGAATTTAGCCGAAAAATTGCGCTCAGCTAATAGATCTTGGCAAGTTATAGTACACTTAGTTATTGGCACAAGTTTTAAAAGTCAATTTAAAAAAGCTGATAAAAGCGGTGCGGATTTTGCTATTATTATAGGGGATAATGAATTAGAGTTATCACAGGTTTGTATTAAAAATTTGCGGCACCATGAAGATCAATGCTTATTATCTGAACAACATTTAATTAATTATTTACTAGATAATGGGAGCACTTAATTATGTCTATACATGTAAGTTTGACAAATGAAGAACAATTGCAAAATTTTAAAAAATGGTGGTGCAAACATTATGCTGTGATTACTATCTGTTTTGCAGTTGTTGTATTATCTTTATCTGGATATAAATATTTTATGTGGCGTCAGCAACAATTATTATTCAATGCATCTAATTTTTATGAACGACTTATGGTAGCATTTTCAAATAATAATGATCGAGAAATAAAATCATATAGCAATAGAATCATTCATAATTATAATAAAACTATTTATGCTGATGTATCGCGTATGACCTTAGCTAAGATTGCTATGATGCATAAGAAATATGATGAAGCATATCAATTATTAAATTATATTGTTAAAAATTCTAAATTACCATCATTTAGACAAATAGCGAGAATTAGAATAGCAAGAATTTTATTGATCACTAAAAAATTTGCTGATGCTTCAAATGAATTAAAAATAATTGAAGATGCATCATATATAGGTATTGTAGAGGAATTACAAGGTGATATATATGTTCAACTTGGAGAATATAAAAAAGCTAAATTATTATATAATAAAGCAATTCAGTCTACACAAAAACATGGATTAGGTAATTTATTTTTAGAAATGAAAATTAATGAATTAGGTATTTTGGGGTAATTATAATTGTTTAACATATTTTTATTAATAATAATATCTTGTATTTGTTCTGGATGTGCTCATGTGGATAATTATTTATTAGGTCAAGATAATACGCCAACTCCTAAACAATTAAAACCCATCAATTCAAAACTACATTTAGAGCCGCAGTGGGTAGTAACAATAGGTGCGACTGTAGAACAAAATATTTATTCAAAATTAAAACCAATTGTTATGAACAATATTATGTATTTTACAGATATTCAAGGTTATATTTGGGCGATTAATGTTAATACTGGTAAAATTATTTGGAAAAATAAAATAAATGGTAGTTTTAGTAGTGGTATTGCTATTCATAATGGCGTGATTGTTAGCGGAACGAATCAATCAGAATTGATTGCTTTTAAACAAAAAGATGGTGCCATATTATGGAAACATAAAGTTTCAAGTGATATATTGGCACAGCCTTTAATTATTTCTAATAAAATTGTAGTTAAAACTATTGATGGTAATGTTTATGCTTTTGATATTGTTCATGGTAATAAATTATGGCGATCTGTCCATGGATCACCAAATTTAGTCTTGAAAGTTAGTTCTGCTCCTGTAGCTATCAATAATCAAATGATATTAGTTGGTTATTCAGATGGTAAATTAGATGCAATTGAATTAAATACGGGGAATGTAGTTTGGCAACGTAGTATCGCTTATACTAACGGTGTTAGTGATATCGAGCGCTTAATTGATATCGATGCTGATCCTATTGTTCATGGTAATGTAGTGTTCATTGCTAATTATCAGGGTGATGTTGGTGCTTTTTCGTTAGATACTGGTGAATTCATTTGGCGTAAATCAATATCAACATATAAAAATATGCTTTTGTATGATAATATGTTATATATTGTTGATTCTAAAGATATCATCTGGGCTATAAACAGTCAAAATGGCCAGGTATATTGGAAACAAACTGTTTTAAAGTCGAGAAATCTAACTGAACCGGTTATCTATAAACAATATTTATTTATTGGGGATAAAACTGGTTTATTACATATATTGAATAGTAGAAATGGTGTAGCAGTTGCGCGTGTTGCTATGAAAAATAATGTTAATATTGCTCCGATAATTTATGAAAATCATGTTTATGTAATTACCAATCATGAGTTAAGTAGATATTTGTTGAAATTAAATGGTAAATCTACATGATTACTCCTATAGTTGTATTAGTTGGTAGACCTAATGTTGGTAAGTCAACTATGTTTAATCGTTTAACTAAAACACAAAATGCTTTGGTCGCTGACTATCCTGGGTTAACAAGGGATAGGCAATATGGCGAGGCAATTTTTGAAAATAAATCGTTTATTGTAGTCGACACGGGTGGACTTGGTGTCGAAGATGCAGAGATTGATGCATTGATGTCGCAACAATCAGAAATTGCTTTGCAAGAAGCAAATTTTATATTTTTTTTAGTGGATGCGATTTCCGGTTTGACCAGTGTTGATGAGAAAATTTTTGCGAAATTACGTAAATTAAATAAGCCATTGTCTTTAATTATTAATAAAATAGATGGCTTAGATGAACATTTGGTTGCTCTCGATTTTCAAAAATGGGGTTTATCTTCAATATTTTGTGTATCTGCAAGTCATGGTCGAGGTTTTATGAATTTATTACAGACTGTAACTGCTGACTTTGCGGAAAATGCTCCTAATCTTGATGATGAACAGGTAACTAAAGTTGCTTTAGTTGGTAGGCCTAATGTCGGAAAATCTACATTAATTAATCGTATTTTTGGTGAAGATCGTGTCGTGGTATACGATATACCAGGTACTACACGTGATAGTATTGTTATTCCATTTATACGTAATGATCAACATTATTCGTTAATTGATACAGCTGGAGTGCGACGTAAGTCACGAATTTATGAAAAAATCGAAAAATTTTCTATTATAAAAACTTTGCAATCTATAAAAGAAGCTCATGTATGTTTGTTATTAATTGATGCTCAAGAAGGTTTAACTGATCAAGATATGCAGATTTTACGTTTTATTATTGAATCAGGGAAAGCATTAGTAATTATAGTTAATAAGTGGGATATAGTAGATTTATCGCAAAAAAAACAATTACAAGACGATTTAGATAGGCGCTTAAAGTTTGCAACTTTTGCAAAAATTCGTTATATATCAGCTTTACATGGTTATGGTATCAATATTTTATGGTCTGACATTGATCAGGCTTATCAGTCAGCAACCAACAAATTATCTACCCCGCATTTAACCAGATTATTACAAGAATTAATTGTGAAACATGTACCACCATTAGTTGGTGGTCGTAGAATTAAAATGCGTTATGCACATTCTGGTGGACATAATCCGCCAATTATTGTGATACATGGCAATCAATTGGACGCTTTGCCTGATACTTATAAACGTTATCTAGCTAAAGCGTTTGTTGATGCATTAAAATTAGTGGGAACACCATTAAAACTTGAATTTAAATCAAATGTGAACCCATTTAAAGATAAAAAAAATAAATTAACTGCACGCCAAATCAAAAAAAGATCAAGATTAATTCGATTTATAAAGAAAAACTGATAATAGATTTTAATTATTCCTTAATATATAAATTATATAATATTTTTTTGCTTCATTTATAGGAGATATTATGCAAGATCGTAATGCAAAACAAGCAGCTATAACTATTCAAAAGTATATGCGTGGTTTTTTTGCAAAAAAAAACTATAAAATCAATCATTTATCATCAGAACAACAAACTTCTTATCTCACATTTGTAGTGGGTAATGATCCTCTCATGCCTAAATCTTTGAATAATTATCATAATAATGATGGAAAAATAGCATTGATTGCAACATCTGGTATGCGTGCAGTGTCATTAGCATGTAAACTCGGTAATATTAATAATACACCAAAGATTATATTGCTTGATAATAGTAGCAAAGTTTATAAATTTTGGCATGCTATGCGCGAATTTATAAATAATTCAGCATATGCCGCAACCGCAGAATTGTTTGTGCAATCTTTACCGTTATTTTTGAATCAACATAAACATTTATTTCGTGACTTTGCTGCGGATCAATTTTTAAAATATCAGACAAGTAATGTGCAATATTTAAATCAAAATATTAATAATTATTTTAAAGGACTAATTAACAAATATAGCTACGCTTATATGAAAGCAGTCATTTTGCATACATCTTTAATTAAACAATCTTGGGCAGATGTTGATGTTTTTGTTAAAATAAAAAATATTTTAAATCATAATGCTATTAATCAAATTTTTATGTACCCCTCCAATATTATTGATTGTGTTCAAGATCAAAATATCAAAGAACAAATATTAAATAATATTATTAAGGTGAATCCACAATTAACCATTCATACTCATACGTGTGATACTCATAAACATCCAGAACAAGTATTATTAATTAAAAATAATGATCCAAAAAATGTAATGGCAATTATTTCCAAACAATATCCTTGTTTATCAAAAACAGAAATATCTTATGATAATCTTGACGATAAATTTGTAAAGTTCATGATGAATATGTTACAAAATAATAATGGTTGTAAGAGTAATTTCAATACTAAATCAATGTGATTTAGAGTCATGTTTGATGAGTTACCCACAAATTCTGTGGATAACTCATTAATAAACTTGTGAGTAAGGTTTTAATAACTGCTATAATATTTCTAATTTCCTAACAATGTTAGTGTTATTTGGCGGCATACATTAAATTATTATTAGTTACAGGAAATTGTTTTAATTGTATTGATATCTGTTTATATAACTCTGGTAACCAACGTGGTTGTGTGAATTGTATCGTGGCAGGAGGTTTTTTACGTAAATCATTCGGTGCAATGATTATTTGCATATGTTTTAATCCTACACGTCGTGCAAGCATAAAAATTTGATCAATAGCGTAATTACCGATAGCTAAGCAGCCAACAGATATAGATTTTCCATGAATAAAAATATCGCCACCTAAATTTTTTCTACCATCTTGGATTGCATGTAAGTGATCAAGTTGGTTTGGGTAATTAATCATCATTGATAAATGCATGTTACTGTAAGGATTAAATGAGGTTAAGTGATAAATGCCTTCAGGAATTTGTCTGTCGCCTACACGAAGTTTTGGTCCTAGTTTGCCACTAAATGCCGTCAATGGATATTTATTAATATAACGCCAAGATGTTTGATAATTTTTTGCCCATAATTCAATATAACGTTCTTGTTTAAATGCTAGCAAAGCAACCTCTTGAGGAGGATAAGCAACGTGCTCTTGATTAAATAATTTTTTTAATGCCGGTTCAGTATGTAAGCCATAATGTGTTATGGCATTATCAATAGCTTTATCCCAATCGAGTTTTTTTGTCATTCCATAAGAATTGCAATGAGCAATTATAGTTAAAATAATTATTAATTTACGCATATATATATCAATTATATAAAATTATAGATTACCATATCTAGTAATATGAAACAATTTCAATCATAAAGATGTGATTTTTATATTATTAGTGCGTTTTTTACTACTTATATTATATAGATATGTATATTGCTTCGAATAATTATATGCTTCTGTAATAATCAAATCCGTATTACTGGCTTTAATACCTAATGTTAGTGAAATAGCATCATTACTCATGTCATGAGGATTGCCGATTGCAAGTCCAGTCATATATTCATTGGATATGGTGAAATCAAATTTATATTTATTACAAATTGTAATATTTTCTCCAGGTTTAATAATATGCATTTTTTTTAATATTTTTTGATCATGAGCATGATCAGTAATACCATAAGTTAATTTTTGATCATCCCAATTGGGATCACTTGATACAGCTATATCATTATCCGTTAAATTGTATATTGTTGAGCACGGTATCATAGTATGTCCCTATATTATTATCGTGAATTAATAAAATTTATTGTAATAGTTTTATTAGTTTGATCACCATTATGTTCCCAAGATCTTGAATAAGTAAAGGTCATTATAGTATTTGCTGGTATTTTTTTAATAGTTTTTTGTATGCCAAAAGTAAATACCATATGGCCGCCAGCGCCAATTAGATTAGTATTGGGTACGATATACTGTGTAGATATTAATTTTAATAAAAAATTATCATATTTAATAATTTTCCATGTATAACCAGTAGTAGGATTAGCATTTAAAGTTACCGTGAAATTATTTTGCTTTGATGTTATTTGAACATTGATAATATTATTCATATTATTACTATCTGTAGAGGTTGTTGCCATGACTAGATTACATAATAACATAGATATTATTAGTAAATTTTTTTTTATCATTTTTATCA
>CAXNCW010000014.1:0-10060 GCA_964200955.1 Legionellaceae bacterium | reverse complement strand
CAATGGTTGCGCTGCCAGATGAAATACTATTTCTGGTTGCGCTTGATGCATCAGATTACTAATTGCAGCATAATCACTAATATCTCCATAATGTGAGTACATGCTATTAGCTATTTTAGCAAGATTAAACAATGAGACATCTGTAGGAGGTAACGCATATCCCCAAACATCAGCTTCCAACAATTGCAACCACAAACACAACCAGCTACCTTTAAAGCCAGTATGCCCTGTTACCAAAACACGACGATTTCTCCAAAAATCTCTATCCATTACCAAATTTTCCAAGGAGCATTACCTGCCATCCATAATTGTTCAAGATATAATTTATCTCTTTGAGTATCCATTGGTTGCCAAAAACCATCATGGAACCAAGCCATCATTTCACCAATAGCTGCTAATTTTTCCAAGGGTTCTTTTTCCAAAGTGATAGAATCATTTTCAATCATATCAAGAACCTTTGGAGATAATACAAAAAAACCACCGTTAATCCAAGAACCATCTCCACGAGGCTTTTCTATAAAGGTATTAATCTTATTACCGTTAAGATTTAAAGCGCCAAAACGACCAGGTGCTTGTGTAGCCGTCAAAGATGCAAGTTTTCCATGCTTTTTATGAAATTCTACAAGAGCTGCTATATCAACATTGCCAACACCATCACCATAAGTACAACAAAAATCTTCATTATTAAGATAAGAGCGGATACGCTTAAGTCTACCTCCGGTCATACTATGCTCGCCAGTATCAACTAAAGTCACCCGCCAAGGTTCAGCATTATTTTGATGAATTTCCATTTTATTCGCACTGAGATCAAAGGTAATATTTGACATATGTAAAAAATAATTGGCAAAATATTCTTTAATTACATAACCTTTATAACCCAAACAAATAATAAAATTATTAAATCCATAAAATGAATAAATTTTCATAATATGCCATAAAATTGGCATGCCACCAATTTCTACCATAGGCTTAGGTTTAAGATCAGTTTCTTCACTTAATCTGGTCCCTAAACCACCAGCTAAAATTACTACTTGCATTCTTTGATCCTCTGCAGCATCACATTGACGCCATAGGCGCCTGTTAATAAAAAAGTCATGATTGGATGATAGAACCAATTAAAATTACCAGTGCGCCGCCATCCTTTATAACTGCGCAACAATGGTTCAATAAATGTAACAGCATAAATAATACATAATATCAAATTCAACATATCTTTTGAATTTTGAACATCAAAAACTTTATAACGTCGTTCATGCTGTAAAGCTACATAATGCACATTCATATAATTAAGACGTTTACGAATATTTTTTAAAACTGTATCTCCAGTTAGATGTATAATAGTCGTGTTTACAATAGCATACAAATGCCGCTGTAACTGATCAATAATATCCACATTAATATCTATGTGAAAATATTGCTCATGTCGATCATATTTTAAATCATTAATTACGCTGCGACGCAATAAAAAACCATTACAACCCACAACAGGTAAGCACGCACTATTATTAAATGCTACTAATTCAAAATTATCATGAGCATTAATCAGTTGAGCACCACAAGGCAAAGATTTTTCTAAATATGGAACCCGATCATTCTTTCCTAGATAAAACACCACAGGATCATTGCCACCAATTAATGCATAATATTGATCTAAAGATGAAGTGGTATTATCAAAACCATACCATTTAGTAAACGCGCCCACTAAATCAGAATATTGTATAAAAGGTTGTACCATTTGATCTAACCAATTTTTATGCGGAATAATATTATCAGTATCAATAAATACTAATAAATCATTGCATGCAGCTTGCACACCAACGAAACGACGCGCCTCACAATTTTCAGGGTACCCACCATCTATAACTTTCGCCCCAAAAGATTGTGCTATATCTTTAGTATTATCTATTGAGTCACCATCAATAAACAATATTTCACATAAATCTTTAGGATAATCTTGCTGAATAATTGGCAACATGCAACAGGAAAGAACGGAAGCGCAATTACGGCCAACTATAATAAAACTAACGCTAGGTAACATTATACAAAAATTCTTCTATAGCATCATGCATATATTTTAACATAGCATTATCAAGACCATGATGACATGCTAATAACATTCCATATTGCATGACGTTATCGGCATTGGCATAACCCATACTATTTTGTTGCATCTGTATATGTTTAAAGCCTGGTTGACGTATAATATTTCCTGTAAAAATAACTCGTGTTTGAATGTCACGTTGTTCTAAATAAATTTGTAAATCGCGCCTATTAAAGGGTGCATCTGCGCGAATCAAGATAGGATACGCAAGCCATCCGGTTTTAACATTTGCTGTTTGTTTAGGAACAATAAAATATTCTTCATGCTTCGTAAAAAACTGAGTTTGCGCTGCAAAATTTTCTTCTCTCATCTGAATATTATTCGCTAAATTTTCTAATTGTGCCAAACCAAATGCTGCACCAACTTCAGATCCTTCAACGTTATAACCAATTTTTTCGAACACAAATTTAGCATCATAATCAATATTATCAATTTGAACATTGAATCTGTTAGCAATATTTTCAGATTTATCATCAAATATAGATGAACTACGTCCCCATGAGCGTAGTAATTTTGCTTGATGTAAGAGTTCAGCATCATTAATACATGCCATCCCACCATTACCAGCACAATTTATAATATGTGATCCATAAAAACTAGTAATCGAAACATCAGTCCAGTGTCCTGTGCTATATCCATGTAACGTTGCACCTAAAGTATCAGCTGAATCTTCAATAATACGTAAATTATATTTATCCGCAATCGCTTTTAATTTATCCCATTGACAAATATTCCCTAATAAGTTAGGCGCTAAAATAGCAACGGTTTTATCATTAATCATTGATTCAACTTGATTAACATCAATTACATAATCATTAAAACCAACATCAACAAAAGCCGGGGTTAAGCCAGACTTAATAATTGACCCAACTGTTGTAGAAAAAGTTAACGCTGGCGTAATCACTTCTGAACCAAACGAAAAATTAAAGCTCTCCATGGTTAAATATAACGCTGAAGATCCAGAATTAACATATAACCCATGATTTTTGGCAAATAATGTAGCAACTTTATTTTCAAATTGATTGCTATAATGACCCATTTGTGTGCTTTCTTGTAAACACTTTACAACCGCATCAATTTCTTTTTGACCATAAACCGTTTTTGCATAAGACACTTTCATAAATTGATCCTATAATTTTCATCGCAACTTACTGCACAATTCATCATTCTTAAAAAATCCTTGTATAAAACGTACGCCATAATATAAATGAGTTAATGGCACATAAAACATAGCTGCTACTGCAACTCTAAACGACTCATTACGTATCGTCCCAAAAAATCCTAATAATAAAACTAATCCATATAAAATCCAACCCAAAATACACATAACCTGATATTTTGATGCGAACCAACAACTAACACTAGATAAAAGCACCAAACCTACTAGCAAACTTGGTGCAAAATAATGCGGCCGACATGAAGTCTCAGGGTAATGACGCGCAAAATAACCTCGATGCAATCCATAAGCCCCAATTTGCTTAAGATGTGCACGCAAACCTGCACGTCGATGATGCCACACGATCATTTCAGGCACATATAATAATTGCTTACCAGTAGCTTTAAGTTTTAAACATAATTTGGTATCTTCACCTGGCCAATAATTACAATCAAACCCACCTATTGCCAAAAACACATCGCGGCGCACCATTAAATTAACCGATGGCCAATCATCAACTGCACGGACGTTGCCTTGAGAAATATAACGTTCTGGCGCACCGCCAGTGAAGCGACTTAAAAATACTGCACCAGAAACTCGTTGCCAAAAAGAATCCGTTAGTGGGGTAATCCCCGGCCCACCTAATGCTACCACATTAGCATCGATAAAATATTTATCAGCTATAGTTAATAAATTTGATTGCGGATAGGAATCATCATCTAAAAATACTAAAATATCACCAGTCGCAATCTGCGCACCTTGATCTCGTTTCGCCGCTGGACCAACTCGACCACTCGCGATTACTGTAATACGCTTATCATTAAGCCATTCATTGGGTTCATCAACATTAGGAATAATCAATAATTCCCATTGTGAATGTTGCAATTGTTGAATTGCAGCCACCGTTTCCCGAATATATGCATTAATGGTTTTAACTGGAATAATTATAGAATAATTACGCTTCAATATTCGTATCCTTACCTTCATAACGAGTTAAATTAAAAATATGCTGCTTAACACGACGAATTGCGCGCAAACTATAAGTAAATAAAAATTGCCAGTTACGTTTATGTAACGATAAACAAAATAATATTTGCCGCCAAATAAATAATGGATGAAAAGCTAGCGAATACATTTGTCGAATAGCTTTATAATATTGATCATGTGGTATCGGAGTTTTAACAATTATTTTACTCATGTCATGATCATCGTAATTATCAGTTAACAATATTCCGTTCTTGATACACTCTTGATGATATGGTGTATAATCCAATGGTGTACAAATGGTCACCTGCAAAGTTCGTGCTAAACCAGTTAACATCAATTTTTTTACCATTGCCACAGTTTGATCTAACTGCTCTTGGGTTTGCCAATAGTATCCTACCATAATAGTTAGATGTGGATGTAACCCATACTTTGTTAACCAGGTTAAACAGCGCTCAACATGTTCTAATTGATAACCTTTGTTTAACCGTTGCAACGTCTCATTATCAGCCGCTTCAAATCCTAACAACACAAAACGAAAATTTGCCGCTCCCAATAATTTAATGGTTTCTTCATCTAAATATTCAAAGCGTGTATTTAAACCAAAATAACACCCTTTTTTATGCAATCCTCGCGCAATAATACCTGTAGCAAATTCACGCGCTTCTTTACCACGATACCAAACGCCAGAATCATCAAAAATTTCTTTAACACCATAGTCATCAATCAAACGCTGATATTCATTCAAACTGTTTTCAACCGGTAACATAGAAAACGTCAAATCAGGGCCGTTATATCGACAAAAAGTACATTTACCAAACATGCAATCGCGAATCACACTAGTTGCATAAGTACCTGGAGTATTTAAAAAATTACCATTTTCATAAGCATAATTATGCCATTGCACCAAGTCCCTATTCACTACTGGTGAGTTTTCTAAAGGCTCAACTTGAACAAAATTACCGGTAGAACGCAACATTTGAGCTTTAATGCGAATGAATAAACCTTCAATTTTACAATCCAAACGCCATGACGATGTACTCGCAATATAAGGCACCAAACGTGCTAACACAAAATCTACATGACTACTACGCAACACTATATCTGCTTGCGATTCTAGCAACGTTTCTTCCGGTTTACGCATTGAATGATAACCGGTCATCACAATAATTGTTTCTGATAATTGCGCTTTTAAGGCATCAATAGTACGCCAATAAAATTTCATCACTGGCGTCGTACTTTCAAAAACCACTATCTCTGGTCGCCATAAAATTAAATCATCCCACCATTGTTGATAAGATTTTAACTGCGCATTACCATCATCCCATAACACCTCATGACCTAATTGATGCAACCAAGTCGCAGCTTGCGCATGTATAACAGGCAATAAATAAGTTGGCTTTTTAAAATATTGTACATTGCGATTTTGTGATATCATCGCTTTTTGGCCATGTTGATTCATAATTGGTGGATAAGATATCGCTACACGCATGAATATTCCTAAAAAAAAGTTTCGATAAAAATATTATCACCGGACACGCCAGCACCAAGCAACATAGGAGTTACATCAGTAATCATTTTACGATTGCCACATAAATAATAAATAACATCAGTGGCGATTGGATGTTGTTGTAACCAATCTGTGACCCGCAATGATTCATCTAGATTGATTGGCTGTGACATACAAGCAACATATCCATCTGCTTTATAATGTTGATTTTCATAAGCTTCTTCTGCATGACGAATACCATGCAGCAACAGGTAATTTAATTCCGGATAAGTTTTAACAAAAGAATGAAATGGCGCAATGCCTGTACCTGTTGCAATAAATATAAATTCATTTTGCTGAATATGCTGCGTTGACAAACAAAAATCACCATATGGACCACCAATTTCAACTACAGATCCTTGATCACAAGCACCCAATGCTGAACTCACAATGCCGTCTTCTAATTCACGAATCAAAAAGGTCAAAAACGGATCATCGGCACCCGAATAAATTGAATACTCACGATTAATACCTAACTCTGCAGTACCAACACTAAAGCATTGTCCGGCTTTTACTGGAACATTTGGACGTTCTGTATATAATAAAAATGTGTGCTGAGATAACTTTTCTCGACCTAAAACTTTATAAGTATTTGCAGATATCATGGTTATAACAACCTAAATCTAAAAAATTGCGCTAGCACTGATTATAAAGAGTTTATTATAATACTATAGTCATCATAATTACAAATATAAATCATCGCGCAAACAACAATTTCCGCCTATAAAAATTCTTCATATAAATAAAAGGTTTTAAGTGCATTTTAAATAAAAATTTCGTAAACTATTCACAAAACATGATGGAGGCACTTTATCAGCATGTTAAGCGCAAACATAAAAACAGTTTAGGCTTATAAAGTACAAATTATGATTATTTATGAAGTAAACTTAACTATTGATAATGAAATTTATGCTGAATTTCAATTGTGGCTCAAGCAACATATTAACGACATGCTGAAATTTCCTGGGTTTAATCAAGCTAATCTTTTAAAACTAGAACAAGATGAATTCTCTGATAAACAACAATTGACCATTCAATATCAATTAGAGAACAGAAACGATTTGGAAATATACTTTACTAAATTTGCAACCCAGATGCGTGAAGCAGGAATACAACGTTTCAATAATAAATTTTCAGTGACACGAAGAATTTTTGAAATAATAGTTACTGCCAACCTCAAAACAAACAGATAGCTCATCTTTTAGTGCATTTCGTCTATACATATAGCATTCTCTTCTACTTTGATACCACTAAGTAACTGATAATTGATATGCACAGTACTATTATCAAGTGACTCCCAAGTAATAAGACATTGTTCTTATGGTATTTTTGATTGTAATTGTTTAATTGATCTTTATATAAATATTGCCGAGTACTCGTGCATGCAATCAAAGTCAAATTATCATCGCTATCATCTTGATTAAGATGATTTTGTGTTTCTTCCAAAGTCTCATTTATACAATCAACATCTTCGTACTTAATCGAATAAGAACCTGTGACGCACTTATTTTTGTCAATAAGTTTCATCACAACAAAAGCAATTGGATTTGCAACTTAACCCACGCAAAGACCATTAATTATTATATTCTCACTCGCTATCATGTAAAAAAAAAACTAAGTGTGATGATTTAAATCAATAAGAGCACTTATTCAGATGAATACAAGTCTGGGTATTATTTTGTTCTTGTATTGGTTGATTGACTGCCTCTGCATGATTATTAAAAAAACTATTCGCGTGATAAGCTAATAATCGTGGTTGATTATTTTGTATTGGTTCTGGATTTCTTGTTATACGTGCCCACAAAGAGTTAAATATATCAATAATAAATGACATTATTGGTACAAAGACAAGACTTCCTAATGCAGGAGCCATACTGAGCAATGTCGATTCAGAGAAAAAAACAATCATAGTTGTGATTAATGGTATAGAAATATTAGTACCAAGAGTAGCGAGTAAAGACACAACAGTCGGCATAAACGCGGCTAAATTATTGCATAATTGCATCACAAACGGTATTTCTTGTAATAATTGTATTCCAGGAACGCACCAAATTGCCTGGCTTGCTATAATGGTACAGATAAATAGGCTTGTTACTAACATCAAGAGTAATCCAAGTAGTAATCGTGCTATATTTGATTTTGTTCTCGCAGATACCGATATAATTGCTGTTTTTATCAATTGCTTAAATTCTTCCAAAGATTCCCAAGGCGTTAAACCTAGTTTTAGTATTATTAGCAAGATAAATAATAAAGGCATTATTGCACTCTTCATAATTGCATAACGAATTGTATCCCATAATCCTGATACATGACCATTCTTTTCGAGCCATTCCAAGCTATACTTCGTAAGTATATGTGTTAATAATAGTGGTAATTTACATAAATTCTTTATAACCTTAATAGGCAGTAATAATGTATTCATAATGCCGAAATATAGAGCACGCAAATAATCCGTCCAAATTATCTGCCTATTATCTTGCCAATGAATAAAATTCAACATGATATTGTGCGGGGATTGCAACTGTCTGTTTTGAGAGTTTAATTGATTAGGTAACCCTAAGAAAGTAGATAACATGGTTAATGAATTATAGTTATAAGAAATATATTTATAAAGATTTTTGGTATTTTCATGATATTTGATTGTATCATCTTCACTTAATAACTCTCCAGATACTTTCTTATTTTCATAATCGTATATTTCTTGCATTACAAATCTTAGATTCATGATTTGCCCATTTAACACAATTGGGACTACAAAAGAAAAGTCAAAAAACGAATGCACGCAGTGCATTCCCGTTGGTCGGTAATAATAGTTATATAAGATCGTGGGTATATTAGATAACTTGTGTTTGTGTTGATTGATGAACTTAACGTAATCTCTATGATGATCGTCTAATAAAGAATCTGATAGTAAAATATACGCTTCTCTAATTTGTATAAATTTAGTTTTTGCTTTTATTGGATTATCAAGGTTTTTATCGGGATGATATTTTGTTGCTAAATGTTTATAAGCAATCTTGATAATGTCAATGTCATTAGTATCATTTTTAATTTCCAAGATTGCATAAGCTTCATTTTGTGACATCATGGCTATAGTTTCCTTTATTTTATAATAATCAGCGTTTAAATATACTCGATATTATTGACGTAAGCAAATTTTATCGGCTATATAGCCGATAGCTCCAGCGTAATAAATAGAATTATTATAACGTAAGATCATATGATAATTACCATAAGCTAGAAAAACGGGGCCACCATCTGGGTGGACTATACTTGCAATTAAATTTTTATAAGGCAATGGTTGATTATCTAGCGTACGCACACCAAGTTCATTCCAGTAACTGACTGGCTTACTGATAGTTTTACCAATTAATGCGTCATTAAAATGTTTTGGTAATTGCACATAAATAGCCCATGGTTCTAATAAATGCCAACCATTTTGTTTCATATAATTTGCAATTGATGCAAAAACATCAGCCTTGCTTTCCCAAATATTTTTGTGCCCATCACCATCATAATCAACAGCATATTTTAACCAACTTGAAGGTAAAAATTGTGGTTGACCAGAAGCTCCAGCCCATTCGCCTTGAAAACGGGCTAATGATACATGACCATCATTTAATATATGTAATGCTAAAAATAATTCTCTACGAAAAAACTCTTGACGTTGTGAATCATACGCTAAAGTTGCCAGCGATTTAATTACTGGAAAATCACCCATATAAGTACCATAACTAGACTCCATGCCCCAAAATGCAACAATAAAACATGGATCTACAGCAAATTCTCGACCAATTTTTTCAAGCAATACTTTATTTTGTGCGTAATTTTTTCGTCCTATCGTAATACGATAATTATCAGCGCGTGTGTTAATATATTTATTAAATGTTAATCGATGTTCAGGTTGCGATCGTGAAAGACCTTTTATTTGCCGGCTAGGTTCATGAACTCCTGCAAAAGCTTGGTCAAAAGTTTGTGCAGAGATGCCTTGAGAGAGGGCTTCTTTACGCACCTGCGCTAACCAAGACTGCCAAGATTGCTGTGCTGCATTAATCAACGTGCTATACATTAATAATAATATTAATAAATATTTTTTCATAACATTCCTAATTTAAACTGACGATTACACTGATATCTTGTGCATTAGGTATAGCATGCGGCTTATGTACTGTAACAATTATATTTTTTAATTTAAAAGTGTCATGAATCATCATAACAATATTATTGGCAACTGTCTCGATTAAAGTAAATCTATTAGTTGTTACATAAT
>CAXNCW010000013.1:0-10322 GCA_964200955.1 Legionellaceae bacterium | reverse complement strand
TATACATTTGGCTAATCCCCAAGCTTACTTAGAGTAAAGTTCAACAACTAAGTTTACATTATAGTCAGACGATAAATCACCCAAGCACGGAATTCTAATAAAAATCCCTTTGAATTCATTAACAATTACTGTTAACCAATCACATAATGAACGTTGTTCAGATAATGTCAAAGCAGCTTTAATACGATTTTGTCCTCGAGCTTTTTGACGCACCGATATTACATCTCCAGGTTGTACCAAATAAGATGGAATATTAACTACACTATCATTCACTAGCATTGACTTATGATTCACTAATTGTCTTGCTTCAGCACGTGTCGAGGCAAAACCCATACGATAAACAACATTATCTAAACGTCTTTCCAAAAACACCAACAAATTTTCACCTGTAGAGCCCTTTTGTTTAGCTGCCTTTACATAATATAATCTAAATTGTTTTTCCAATATCCCGTAGATACGGCGGATTTTTTGTTTTTCACGCAACTGAACCCCGTAATCACTTAAGCGCGTACGTTTTTCACCATGCTGACCAGGTTGTTTCTCCGATCTGCATTTAGACTTGTAATCACGCACACCGCTTTGCAACAATAAATCTGTGCCTTCTCTACGAGACAATTTACATCTTGGTCCAAGATATCTAGACATGCAGTACTCCTAAATCTATACCCGTCGTTTTTTAGGCGGCTTACAACCATTATGTGGTATGCCGGTTACATCAGTGATTTCCACGATTTTAAAATCTTGAGAAATCAATTCCCGTATAGTAGATTCTCGTCCCGGACCAGGTCCATACACAAAAACCACTATGGATTTCATTCCATATTCTTTTGCAATAATTGCAGCACGCTCAGCGGCAACCTGCGCAGCATATGGAGTGCTTTTTCTAGAGCCACGAAATCCTGATCCACCAGCAGTCGCCCAACAGAGCACATTACCTTGTCGATCAGTAAAAGTAACAATAGTATTATTAAAAGATGCATGTACATGAACAATACCATCGGTTACTACTCTTTTAATTTTTTTTCGTACTTTTTGCTGCTTATTTTTTGATATAGACATGCTAAATTCCTACACAATATTTTAAAAAATATAAATCAAAATCATAAATCAATTACTTGATGATTTACGCCGACCTTTACGGGTACGTGCATTAGTTTTTGTTCTCTGTCCACGTAATGGCAATCCTCGACGATGTCTAACTCCACGATAACAACCAAGATCCATCAGTCGCTTAATATTCATACTTACTACACGACGTAAATCGCCTTCAACAGTAATTTTAGCAATTTCATTACGTAAAGAATCTAATTTATCCTCTGATATTTGCGCAACTTTTACTTCCCCATCAACACCAACCAAATCACATAATTTTTTTGAAGTTTGTCGCCCAATACCATAAATTGATGTAAGAGCGATCACAACATGTTTATGATCTGGTACATTAACACCCGCAATACGAACCATTCATTTCTCCGAATATTTTATTACTTAAATACATAAGTTTATTAACCCTGTCTTTGCTTATGTCTAGGCTCTTTACAGATAACACGTATAACTCTATTACGTATAATAATTTTACAGTTTCTACACATACGTTTTACTGATGCTCTAACTTTCATAATCTACCTCACACAAGGGTATTAAATAATCTATCACAACCACAAAATCTCAAAGTAATCCAGGCAACTTAGCACCACCCTTAAAATTAGATTTCTTCAACAAAGACTCATATTGCTGCGTCATAAAATGCGTTTGAACTTGTGCAACAAAATCCATAATCACCACGACAATAATCAGCAATGAAGTACCTCCAAAATAAAAAGACACATGCCAAGTATACATTAAAACTTGCGGTAACAAACATACAAGAACCAAATAAATCGCGCCAAACAACGTCAATCTTGTCATTATCACATCAATATATTTTGTTGTTTGCTCACCAGGTCTAATACCCGGAATATAAGCCCCGGATTTTTTCAAATTATCTGCAGTTTCTTTTGGATTAAAAACCAAAGCCGCATAAAAAAATGCGAAAAATATTATAGCACAAGCGTAAACGATAAGATACAACGGTTGACCTGGAGACAATAATGCCCCTATATCCGACAACCACCCCATCAATTTGCTTTTACCTAAAAACTGCGCAAGAGTAGCCGGTAATAAAATAATGCTCGAAGCAAAAATTGGCGGAATTACACCTGACATATTTAATTTCAAAGGCAGATGACTAGATTGCGCCGCATACACTTTATGACCTTGTGTGCGTTGAGCATAATTAACACGAATACGTCTTTGAGCCCTTTCCACAAATACCACAAATCCTGTCACAAATATAACAATTATCATAACAAAAATCAATGTCGAAATTTGCATTTGTCCTTCGCGAACTTGCTGTAAAACAGTTAAAACCGCATTCGGCATACTAGAAACAATACCAGAAAAAATAATTAATGAAATGCCATTGCCTATACCTTTTTCAGTAATTTGTTCGCCAATCCACATAAGAAACATTGTTCCAGTAACTAATGTGATAATAGCATTAAAATAAAACATTAAATCCGGCTGAAAAGCTATATGCTGCGACACTAGCCATCTTGCAATACCAAAAGATTGAAATACTGCTAATACCAATGTCAAATAACGAGTATATTGATTTAACTTACGCCTACCGATTTCACCTTCTTTTTTTATTTGCTCTAATTTTGGTGATACAATAGAAAACAACTGTATAATAATTGAAGATGAAATATATGGCATAATACCAATGGCGAACACAGTGACACGTGACAATGCGCCACCAGAAAACATATTAAATAAACCAAAAATCGTATTTTGCTGTTGTCCAAAAAAATTAGCCAATCTCACTGGATCAAGGCCAGGTACGGGAATATGAGCACCTAATCTATACACTAAAATAGCTAATATCACAAAAATCAATCTGTTTTTTAATTCTAATAATCCATTATTTGCTTTACTAGATTGTTGGCGATTATTATTCATTTTTTCAATATTCAATATTACCGCCAATTTTTAAAATCTCTTCACGCGCGCCTTTAGTTAAATTTAAACCACGCAAACTCAGAGCTCTCATAATTTTACCAGATGATATAACCTTCACCGATTTTACTACGCGATTTACCACGCCATGTGCTTTTAATATTTCTAAATCAATAATATCAACAGCAACATTGTTAATTTCTGTCAAAGTCACTTGTACATGAACTTTATCAGATTTACGAGATTTAAATCCCATCTTAGGTAATCTTCTTTGAATAGGCATTTGCCCACCTTCAAAATTTATTTTATGAAACCCACCTGCACGCGCTTTTTGTCCTTTATGACCCCTGCCTGAAGTTTTACCTAAACCAGAACCAATACCACGACCACAACGCGCAGCATTTTTTCTGGAACCAAGAGCACAAGATAGTGTATTTAATTTCATTAGATACATTCCTCTATTTTTAATAAGTAATTAACTTTATTAATTAATCCGCGAATTGAAGGATTATTTTCATGTACTACACAACTATTTAATTTACCAAAACCTAATTGTTTAACAATGGCAATATGTTTTGGTAATCTGCCAATGGTGCTTCTTACTAAAGTAATTCTAATTTTATTCATTGTTGTCATTTTTCTTTACCCGCCATAATATATCTTTGACTGCTTTACCACGTTTTGCCGCAACATAATCAGGTGTACTAATATTTACCAAGGCTTCAATTGTTGCACGAACAGTATTTGCAGGATTTGTAGAACGAATATTTTTAGCTAAAATATCCTTTACACCTAAAACTTCTAATACAGCCCGCATAGCACCACCAGCAATAATTCCAGTTCCTGGACTAGCAGGTTTCATGAAAATTTTAGATGCTCCATAATTCGAAGTAATTTCATGGTGAATTGTTTTGCCTGACAAAGGAACATAAACCATATTTTTTTTTGCTTGGTCCATTGCTTTTTGTATAGCTATAGGCACTTCTTTAGCTTTGCCGCGACCATAACCAATTGTACCATCATTATCACCAATCACAACCAAAGCGGTAAATCCAAATACACGACCACCTTTTACAACTTTTGAAGTACGATTTACAGCAACCAACTTTTCTTGCCATACTTTATTTATTTTTGTTTCATTTAATGCCGATACCATAATGAAATTTCCTTTAAAAATTCAAACCAGATTCACGAGCACCTTTAGCCAAAGACGCAACCCGCCCATGATATGCATATCCAGATCTATCAAATGCGATATTTAGTATATCTTTTTCTTTTGCTCTAGCTCCAATTAATTTACCAACTTGGTAAGCTTGTTCAACTTTATTCCCAGATAAAGTTGGTTTCAATTCTTTATCTACAGTTGATGCACTTGCTAATACTATATTACCAGCACCAGATTCTACTACAATTTGCACATATATATGTAACAAACTTCTGTATACTACTAATTTTGGTTTCTTAGATAAATGAATTACAATTTTAGTTCTTAATCCGCGACGCATTCTTGCTTGAGTTTTACTCTTCATATCTACATCCTATTTCTTTTTAGGTTCTTTACGTAATATTAATTCACCAGCATATTTAACACCTTTGCCTTTATATGGTTCTGGTGGTCTATACGCACGTATTTCTGCCGCAATTTGCCCTAACAATTGTTTATTATTACTTTTCAATACTATAGTGGTATTATTAGGCAGTACAGCCGTGACATCTACAGGCAAACTAAATTCTATAGGATGAGAATAACCTAAAGATAAATTTAAAACCCCATTATTAATTTGAGCTCTATAACCAACACCAATCAACTCCAGGACTTTTTCAAAACCAATAGTCACACCGTGCACCATATTATTAATATTAGCACGCACAGTGCCAGCATGAGCCCAGGCATCAGCATGCTTGGTGGCGGGTTTAAATGTAATATGATTATGATTTGCATCAAAATCAATGCTAACATTTTTATTGCAAGCCTGTGATAGCTGACCTTTAGGACCAACTATTACTACAATATTATTCTCTAAATTAAATTTCACATTTTCCGGCAATTTTACCGGCATTTTTGCTATTTTCGACATGCCATTCCTCAAACTTATACTTTTAGCGCCAATAGACTACGCAACTTCACAAAGTAATTCACCGCCTACTTTTTTATTTCTGGCCTCAATGTGTGTCATTACACCCTTAGATGTTGATAATATTGCAATACCAAAACTAGATACCGCAATCAAATCTTTATAAGACTTATAAACACGCAATCCAGGGCGACTAACTCTACGAATTCTATCAATAACTGATTTACCACTATAATATTTTAAATCAATAACCATAATCTTAAAGTTATTTTCTGTTGTTTCAACAGAATAAGAAAGAATATAACCTTCATTTTTTAATACATCTGCTATTTTTAGTTTTAAATTAGAAGATGACAATCTAATCTGTTGATGTTGTGCTTTCTGACCATTTCTAATTCTAGTTAACATATCTGCGATAGGATCATGCATACTCACAATAAAATCTCCAAAATCATTTGTATTATATTAAATTACCAACTGGATTTACGTCCACCAGTAACATTGCCCAACATAAGTTCCTGCCGCAAGCATATACGACATAATCCAAATTTACGATATACTGCACGCGGTCTACCACATTGCTGACATCGCGTATTATGCCGACTAGGACTAGAATTAACTGGTAATTTTGCAAGACACGCCTGAGCCTGCATGATTTCATCATAATCATTAGATGCTTTTATCAATAACTTCAACTCATTACGCTTGGTTCTATATTTCGTAATCAACTTCAAGCGTTTTGATTCACGCTCAATCATACTTCTTTTAGCCACAATAAATACCCTTATTTATGTTTATCTATTTTTATTAACGGCAACTGAAAAGCCTCAAGCAAAACTTTTGCTTCTTCATCAGTTTTCGCACTAGTTACAATACAAATATCTAAACCACGAATACCGTCTGTTTTATCGTAATCTACTTCTGGAAAAACAATTTGCTCTTTAATTCCCAGGCTGTAATTACCTCTGCCATCGAAAGATTTAGGATTTAACCCCCTAAAATCCCTCACCCTCGGTAATGCAACATTAATCAATCTATCTAAAAATTCATACATTTTATCTTTACGCAACGTCACCATACAACCAATTGGCCAACCCTCACGAATTTTAAACCCAGCAATAGATTTTTTGGATTTAGTTATAATAGGTTTTTGTCCAGCTATACATGTCATGTCATTTACAGCATAAGTCATAATTTTCTTATCAACTGCAGCTTGCCCTACACCCATATTTAAATTTATTTTTAAAATACGTGGAACCGCCATTATACTTTTATAATTAAAACGTTCCATCATAATTTTCACAATTTCATTACCGTATAACTCTTTCAATCTTGTCATTTAAATCACCCGATCAAGCCTGATCAATTAATTCATTATTAGATTTAAAATAACGCACCTTATGAGGAGCGCCATCTTTAACCAACACCTTA
This sequence comes from Legionellaceae bacterium, assembly GCA_964200955.1. Classification (GTDB taxonomy): domain Bacteria; phylum Pseudomonadota; class Gammaproteobacteria; order Legionellales; family Legionellaceae; genus CAXNCW01. Next base: position 3,819 of record CAXNCW010000013.1, on the reverse strand, counting down.
AATCCAACTTTACCAGCTTTTGATTCAGCTGAATTATACAAAGCTACATTTGATAAATGTAATGCAGCCTCAATTGTAATGATGCCACCACGTTCATTATTTTGAGCATTAGGCTTAACATGTTTTTTAACCAGATTACCGCCTTCGACGATAACTTTATCATTAAGAACATACAGAACATTACCGATATAACCTCGGCTTTTACCTGCAATAATAATTACTTTATCACCTTTCCTAATACGTTTCATAAATTCTCCTCATAAAACTTCAGGTGCAAGAGATATGATTTTCATAAATAAAGCACGTAATTCACGAGTAACAGGCCCAAAAATACGAGTACCGATAGGATCATTTTGATTATTTAGTAATACAGCAGCATTACCATCAAATCTGATTAAGGAACCATCATCACGACGCACACCTTGCTTAGTTCGTACAACCACGGCACGCATTACCGCACCTTTTTTCACTTTACTACGAGGAATAGCATCCTTTACACTTACTTTAATTACATCACCAATACGCGCGTAGCGTCTATGTGATCCACCCAAAACTTTAATACACATTACACGACGAGCACCACTATTGTCCGCAATATCAAGCACTGTTTGCATTTGAATCACTTCTTTCTCCAGATCAAACACACCCAAAAATATAGCCAATAATTTCAGCCATTCTGGATTATTTAAAAGTATTTATTCTTTATTGATTAATTTTTCAACAAGAACCCAGTTTTTAGTTTTAGATATAGGCCTAGATTCACGTATTCTAACCCTGTCACCAATTACACAAATCTGATCTTCATCATGAGCATGAAACTTCGTTCTACGCTTCAAGATTTTACCATATTTAGCATGCTTTACTATACGCTCGACCAGTACTACAATGGTTTTTTGCATTTTATTGCTAACAACTTCACCAACTACAACTCGTGCATTTAACTGATTACTTTCCACAATCACCGCCTTTTACAGTTAAAAAAGTTTTAATTCTTGCTATAGATCGTCTTAATTGTTTAATTAGATGTGTCTGTTTTAAAGATTCATCAATTTTTCTCAAACGTAAATTAAATTGACGTCTACGCAATTCAAGTAATTCTTGATTTAATTCTTGAATTGTCATGGTCCGGAATTCAGTATTTATTCTCATCACATCACCTTACGCTCTTCAAAAATCACCTTAAACGGCAACTTAGCTTTAGCTAAGTTAAAAGCTTCTATTGCCAATTCACGTGATACACCTTCTATTTCAAACAAAATTTTACCTGGTTGAATTTGTGCAACCCAATATTCCACATTACCTTTACCTTTACCTTGCCTAACTTCTAAAGGTTTTTGCGTAATAGGTTTATCCGGAAAAACACGTATCCAAATTTTACCACCACGTTTAATATGTCTAGAAATGGCACGTCTTGCAGCTTCTATTTGCCTAGCAGTTAAGCGCCCTCTGGTAATAGATTTTAATCCAAATTCACCAAAACTTATTGCGCTACCTCGTGTAGCTAACCCACGATTTCTGCCCTTCATTTGTTTGCGATACTTTGTTCGCTTTGGCTGTAACATATCTAAAAAACTCCTAAGATTTCATATACACACAAAAAATATTTTATTAAAATTGATTGGTTATCATCTTAATGACGATGTTTTTGTGGCAATATCTCACTTTTAAAAATCCAAATTTTCACACCTATAATACCATAAGTTGTCTTCGCTTCAGCTGTTCCATAATCAACATCAGCACGAAAAGTATGTAACGGCACCCTGCCTTCTCGATACCATTCACTACGAGCGATTTCAACACCGCCAAGACGACCACTAACACAAACCTTAATACCTTTTGCACCAGACTTTAATGCTGCATTTACAACACGTTTCATTGCTCTTCGAAACATTATTCTTTGTTCTAATTGTTGAGCCACGGCTTCAGCAACTAATTTTGCATCTAATTCAGGTTTACGTATTTCTTCAATATTTAAATGTACTGGCACTCCTAAATGAGTTGCGATTTCATTACGTAAAACCTCAATACCACCACCTTTTTTTCCAATAATAATACCTGGACGAGCAGTATGAATTGTAACCACAGCATTGTTAGCTGGCCTGGCAATTTGAATACGACTTACAGCAGCAGAACTTAATTTACTTTTTAATAATTTACGTAAATTAATATCTTGATTTAATAACTGCGCATAATTTTTACTTGCATACCACTTAGAATTCCAATCTTTCACAATACCAAGACGTATACCTGTAGGATGAACTTTTTGTCCCATTATTCTATTCCTTCATTTAAAACTTTAATAGTAATATGACACCTGCGTTTAGTAATACGATTAGCACGACCTTTTGCTCTAGGACTAATACGTTTTAAAGAAGCGGCTTCATCAACATGTATAATACCAATTTTTAACTCATCAATATCTGCACCATTATTATTTTCGGCATTTGCCATAGCAGATTCTAATAATTTTAATACAATTTCAGCACCTTTTTTAGGAGTAAAACGCAGCATTTCCACTGCAGCAGAAACTTGCATATTTCTAACCATATCGGCAATCAGCCTACCTTTTTGCGCGGAAAGCGCGATATCTTTTGCTTTAGCTATCACTTCCATCATTGCCTCTTATTTGGCTTTTACTTTTCTATCGCCAGAATGCCCTTTAAACAATCTAGTTAGAGCAAACTCACCTAATTTATGACCGACCATATTATCTGAAATATAAATGGGAACATGATTTCGTCCATTATGTACAGCAATCGTCAAGCCAACCATATCTGGAATAATAACAGAACGACGAGACCATGTTTTAATTAATTTCTTTGATTTTGCTGCATTTGCAATTGTCACCTTTTGTAATAAATGGTGATCAACAAATGGGCCTTTTCGTATAGATCGCGGCACTTTAACATCCCCTTAATTTCACATATTATTTATTGGCTTTACGTTTTCTTACTATAAATTTATCAGTACGTTTATTATTACGTGTTTTATAACCCTTCGTCGGCATACCCCAAGGAGAAACTGGATGCCTACCTCCAGAAGTTCTACCTTCACCACCACCATGAGGGTGATCAACAGGGTTCATGGCTACACCACGCACAGTTGGACGAATTCCACGCCAACGTTTAGCACCAGCCTTACCTAATTGTCGCAAATTATGTTCGCTATTACCGACAGATCCAATAGTAGCTCGACAATTAATTAAAACTTTACGCATCTCACCAGAACGTAATTTAACCGTAACATAACCATCATCCTTAGCAACAATTTGCCCACTACAACCAGCACTACGCAATAACTGCGCGCCTTTGCCTGGTTTTAACTCTAAACAATGAATCACAGTACCTAAAGGTATATATCTCAAAGGCAAACAACTACCAGGTACAATAGCGGCATCTACGCCACTGCTTACTACATTTCCAGTTTTTAATCCATCAGGAGCTACAATATAACGTCTTTCACCATCATTGTAAAGCAAAAGAGCAATTAGAGCAGAACGATTAGGATCGTATTCTATACGCTCTACTTTTGCTATTATATTATCTTTATTACGCTTAAAATCAATAATTCTATATTTAGCACGAGCCCCACCGCCTATATGTCTGACAGTAATACGTCCCTGATTATTACGACCACCAGTTTTATTGATTGTATCAACTAATCTAGCGTATGGACTGCCTTTATGTATACCACTATGCACCACTCTTAATTGAGCTCGTCTACCAGGTGATGTGGGCTTTGATTTCATTAATGTCATTTAAATTTACCTTATTCTATAGCAGAAAAATTAATATCATAACCGTCTTGCAAAACAACATA
>CAXNCW010000012.1:0-10466 GCA_964200955.1 Legionellaceae bacterium | reverse complement strand
CGAAGCATTAGGTTCAGTTAAAATTTTGATGAAATCTTCTTTACTTAAAGAAGATAATTCTACACGAATCGGTAACCGCCCTTGTAATTCCGCAATTAAATCAGATGGTTTTGCCATATGAAAGGCACCAGATGCAATAAAAAGAATATGATCGGTTTTGACCATGCCATACTTAGTCGATACTGTGCATCCTTCAATTAATGGTAATAGATCACGCTGTACTCCTTCACGAGACACCGTACCACCACGATGCTCGTTATCAATTAACTTATCTAATTCATCAATAAAAACAATACCATGCTGCTCTACTTTTTCTATTGCTTGCGATTTTATATCTTCTTCATTAATTAATTTTGCTGCTTCTTCTTCACGTAACAGTTTCATAGCTTTTGCAATGCTCATACGTCTAGGTTTAGTACGATTATTACTTATGTTCTGAAACATTGTTTGTAATTGATTCGTCATTTCTTCCATACCTGGAGGGGCCATAATTTCTAAACCAACTGGTGTCGAAATAACTTCAATTTCAATTTCAGTATCATTTAATTCACCTTCACGTAATTGTTGCCTAAACATTTGTCGTGCTGATGAATCTGATTCTATATTATTAAGGCTAGATCTTGGAGTAGGAATTAAAATATCCAATATGCGATTTTCAGCCGCCTCTAATGCCAGATGCTCCACCTTTTGTAAAGAAAATTCACGTTCTTGTTTCACCGCGTTATCAACTAAATCACGAATGATTGAATCTACATCACGACCCACATAACCAACTTCAGTAAATTTAGTCGCTTCTACTTTCAGAAAAGGTGCCTGCACTAACTTAGCTAAGCGTCTTGAAATTTCAGTTTTTCCAACACCAGTTGGTCCAATCATTAAAATATTTTTAGGCTTAATTTCATTACGCAAATTATTATCAATAATTTGCATACGACGCCAACGATTACGCAGAGCTATTGCTACTGCACGTTTAGCTTGAGATTGACCAACTATATGTCTATCTAATTCTTGTACAATTTCTCTTGGAGTCATTATCATATGATTAATCACAGCTGCTATTGAGTTGTTCAATGGTTAAGTTTTTATTAGTGAATACACAAATATCACTAGCTATTATTAAAGATTTACGTACTATATCTATAGCAGATAAATCGGTATTTTCAATTAATGCCTTCGCAGCAGATTGCGCATATGGACCACCAGAACCTATAGCAATTAACCCCGCTTCCGGTTCGATAACATCCCCATTACCAGTAATAATTAACGATGCATTACTATCAGCTACGGCTAATAATGCTTCTAATTTACGTAATATTTTATCAGTACGCCAATCTTTCGCCAATTCTACCGCTGCACGTACTAAATGCCCTTGATGTTCTTCAAGTTTACGCTCAAAACGTTCAAAAAGAGTAAATGCATCAGCAGTACCACCAGCAAAGCCTGCAATTACACGATCTTGGTATAAACGTCGCACTTTTTTAGCATTACCTTTCATGATAATATTACCGCCTAGCGTTACTTGACCATCACCACCAATAACAACTTTAGCATTTCGCCTTACAGAAAGAATAGTAGTGCCACGATATTGTTCCAAAGTAAATCCTTAAAAAAAGATATCTAAAGATTTTTTATATGGGGCATTATTTAAAAAAATCAATGGGTAAAACTTTATTTTTACCAATTTTTATATTGACAAATTTTTTCATAAGCTTTAATAATTGTTTGAGTTTCTGTATTAGCAGTTTTAATTTCCTTTTCTGAAAGACCTCGTGCCATTAATTTATCAGGATGATGCTTACTCATTAATAATCGATAAGCACGTTTTACTTCTTGCTTAGTTGCTGTTTGTTTAATATTTAATATTTTATAAGAATTATCAATCGGATCATAATTTTGATATTGATTATTATTTGAATAAGAGTTCTTGTAATTAGTTTTATTATTAGTATTATAAGCTTGTTGTTGATTTAGAGGCGCAAAACCTAATTGTTGTAAAATAAAATTTAACGTTTTAATTTTTTGGGTATGAAAACCACCGTTCATTATTGCTTTATATTGTAAATTCAAGAACATATTTAATAAATTGCGATTATCTCGCGTATTTAATAATAATTTATTAATAATAATTTGTGGATTGAAATCATACTGTTTACCGTCAATAAAACATTTTTTTGCTAGTTCTTTTTGTGTATAGGATAATTCTAATTCTTCCATGATTTTTTTTGTTGCGACGATTTCTTGCGCAGAAATAACTCCATCAGACTTAGCAATATAACCCATAATTGAAAAAGTTGCAGTAATAAATGCTTGTTGTACACTTTTACGTTTTTCTTTATGATATTCTTGTTGCGGGTTATTAAAATGTTCAGCTAAACCTTTATCAAAAAAATTACCAATTAAAATGCCAAAAAAAGCCCCGATTGATCTAGCAGTTAAATAGCCAAAAATACCCCCAAGTATTTTTCCCCACCATGTATGTTTTGTAAAAAATTGTCTCTTATTCATATAATCGTATTATTATGCTTGATATTAAATAATTTTACAAAATCTTTCGTTGATGTGTAATTATTTAATTCATCTAAATAAATTAATTTAAAATCATGTCTAGCTGCTAATGACATTATATCAGGATTTTGCGGATAATATTTTAATAATGGTAAAAATAATGACTGCCCAATTATGTAGCGTTTGTGTTTATCAGCTGGAGATAATCCCCAAATATTTTGATACGTTATAGCAACAAGTTCATTATTAATTATTTGTTTACCAACATATAACATCACATGACCGCCAACATAGATAATTGTCATTAATGGATGCCCTTTTTGTAACAGATTTGCAATTCTTGTATCCAAATTAAAATCAGATAAATCTAAATTATTATCTAATTGTGCTTGTTGTATAGAATTTCGTGGTAACCAAATGCCAAATGGTGTAAAAAGATTTTTGAGCTCTTCAGAGCAATCATTAAAAAAAAATGCCCCGCCCCAACCATAAGGACGATTTTGTAATTGTTTAAAAATTTTAACTAAATTTTTTTTTGAAGCTGTTAATGGCATAATCTGTGCTGCATTTTTATTAAGCAAGCCTACGACAATTCTTGCTTGATTATATTGAGTTTTTATTGGAATTAATATAGAAATTTGTTGAGAATTTATAGTATTAATACTTGATTCTGATAGCGGAAATACCGCACCAATATAAGTATTAAATTGATAATTATGATATTGATTCATAACAGTAGTATCAGTTTTAGTAATAGCAACCATACTTTTTTTTGCCGCTATTTGCCAATTTTTAATAAATGTTTTTGTAACATAGGCAAGATCATTGCTTTTAATCCAAGTAAAATATGCTTCTGGAGTTAAAACTAATGACCATGCATAATCTTCGGTAGTATGTAATACATATAATGGTGTACCTGCATAAATTACTGCCTCTTGTAAATTATCAAAGGGAAAGCCTTGCCCGGGTAAACTGATATGAAAAAAATCTGGAGCAATGTCAGGTAAAGATCTGGCAAAAGTATTATTAATAGCTATAGCACGATTTTCTGCTAAATAATTATTATTTAATGTATGCAAATTTACATTTTGTATAATTTTATTGAGCCATAAATTAGTATGTATTTTAAAATTTTCTGCATAATGTTGATGATTATTGGTAAACTTAAATTGAGAAATAATTTCTGTTTCTAAATTTGTAACTATGGGTAGGATAGACATAATCATGGTAGCACTCCATGGCGATAATCCATTGCTAGAATAATAATGCTTATAAAATTCTTTTAATTGTAAACTTTGATATTCTTTAGACAATAAAGGTTGAGAATAATCTTCTCTAGTTTTAGATAAATAATCATTAATATTTTGTGTATATTCTGATATTGAAAAATCATCTATTGGTATGTCTAGAGCATAAATGTTTGAGGTTAGTACTAAATATAATATAATAATTGAGATAGCAAAAAATAATCTCACATTTTTTGCTATCTCCATTATTAATGTCCTATATAAGCTGTATTTGGACGCAACACTATCTGATTTTGATAATGATTTTTTGGATAAAAAAAAGTACTTTTATTATCTTGGATTACCGTTAACGATGAAATTTCATCATCATTAAAATCAGATGGTGATGATAAGTCACCACCATCATCGGCAGTAGTGGAGAGAGTGTGTGGTGCTGTTTTTGTATTATCATTTTGTAATGGGCCATCATAAAATTTACAAATAATATTCAATGCATGTATTCTAACGGTTGATGTGGTATTTAATTTATTATTAAATCCTCGAGCATAGGCTCTTAAAGCATAAATAATAGAATGAATAATTGCACTAATTACAGAAAAAATCATCATAATAGAAGTATTATGGTAATGACTATCTTGGCCAATTGTTTGCAAAGAATTCAATGCGTAATCAACAGCTTTAAAACCTTTACCTATTCCTGTACATCCTGAGCGCATGACTTCGGAACTGTCTTGAAATTTTAATATTTTTGGATAATCTAAATTTAAACTATCATGAAGAGCAACTTCTAAGTGTTGTGCAATATTTTTATGATTTATAATACTCTTATTCTGTTGATCTGAATTGTATAAATAATCAATCCAAATTTTTATATGATCTTGCATTTCTTGATGCCGCTGTAATTGATCATTACGATAATTCCTGTTCGTAATTACAGAATTAATAGCAAATAGTCCTAGAACAAGAAGTCCAATAACGCTAGTGATTAAAAATAATAATGGCGGAAAAGATATAGAAGCTAAAGAACAAATAATTGCTATTGCTGATACAGCACTGGATATAGCCGCATACGATGCTAAACCATCTCTTAAACCAATTAAACACGCTTGCATATTAGTGGGGATTAATAGCTGTTGTAATTCTAGTTGTTTTTGCATTAATTTTAAATATAAGTTTTCGATATTGTTAATTATCTTAGCATTTTGCGATAAATCGATTACATCCGGTGTTATGGATAAAAGATCAATAAATTTTTTTATTTCCTGGTGTGATTGCTGAGATTCCAAAAGCATCCGAATTTTAAATTGTGAAATGTATAGTTGTTGTTGAAATGCATATTCTTCATAAATACGTGTAGCAATACATATTAAAGTAAAGATACTATTAAAAGTTAACATTGAAATAAAAAATAACATCGAAGAGAATTTTGTTAAAGCAAAAACACTAAAATAGTAATAGATACTATCAAATAATCCACTACAAATTGCCGATACGAAATTAAAACTATTATCTGTATTATGTCGTAAAAAAGTTTCTTGTTGTTCTATATAAGTTAAAAAGTTTTGCTTTTGTGCCGATGATAATGTAGTTATATGCAGCATTGCAAGTAACTGATATTTATTATTTTCAGTGATATTTTTACGATCATTAATCATATAACGATACCACCAACGATTGAATGTTGAAAGTATCCCTAAAGTTATTGCAATTGGTAAAATTATAAAATTTAAATTTTGATGATTAACAGTATTTAATAAATTAACAATACCCAGCGTACTTTTATATGCGTTTTTTAATGCTTTAAACATATCACGCAAATACGGCCAAATTTTTGAGAAATAGCGTGTGATTTTATTAGAGTCATTATCTTGAAAATAATGAGCAAGCATAGAAAAAACCGTCATCAATATAGATTGACCAATAGCTATCAACAATCCCCATGGTGTTAATAACCATGTATGCAGCTGATCTGTAGAAATAATTGAAGTATTACTATAGTGCATGTCGAAAATATATTTCAACGTACTATACGAAATGTTGAAACCATCAACAATACCGTAAGCTAAATATATGGTACGCGAATGATGTAAATTTTGTGCGAGATTAATTTGAGTAAGATTTTTATCTATTATATTATTACTATCTGTATTTAGTACTATAAGATCAGACATAATGCACCAGATATCAAATCATTTGCATGAATTATACGCATGATTTTTATAAATTACAAAATATTTTTATAATTTATAGAAATGACATACCATACATTAATGGTGATACCATAAGATATTCTGCAATACTTTGTCCAATATCTGCAAATGTATCACGTCTACCGATAAAGCAACTGCTTGTATTATTACTAAAAACCAAAATTGGAATATGTTCACGAGTATGATCTGATCCTGGCTGTGTAGGATCGCAACCATGATCTGCAGCAATAATAACTAAATCATACTCTTGAACGTATTGCATTAATTCAGGTAATCTTGCATCGAATTCTTCTAATGATTTTGCATAACCTTCAACATCACGTCTATGACCATAACTTGAATCAAAATCAATAAAATTAGTAAAAATCAAACTACCTGGTGGTGCAACTTGCATTATATCAATAGTTTTTGTAAATAATTCCATATTATTATTTGCTTTGATAGATTGTGTGATACCTTGATATGCAAAAATATCAGATATTTTGCCAATTGCTATAACTTCATGATTAGCTTGTTTTAAAATATCTAACAATGTTGGCGCTGGTGGCGGTGTAGTATAATCGCGACGATTACTAGTACGTTGAAATGATCCAGGATCACCAATAAATGGCCTCGCTATCACTCTACCAATATTATATCCATCGACTAATGTTCTTGCTATTTCGCAAATATCATACAATTTCTTTAGACCAAAATATTGTTCATGAGCGGCAATTTGTAAGACGCTATCAGCTGATGTGTAAAGAATTGGTTTTTGAGTTTCAATATGCTGTGCTCCTAGCTCACGAATAATGTCGGTGCCAGAAGCATGTTGATTACCTAATATTCCTAACAAATTTGCTTGATTAATGAATTTATCGATTAATTCTGCGGGAAAACATGGCTGTGTTTTAGGAAAATATCCCCAATCAAATAATACGGGAACTCCAGCTAATTCCCAATGCCCGCTAGGTGTGTCTTTACCATAACTTTGTTCGACAGCGTAACCATAATAACCAATAGGGTTAGCTATTGTTGACATATCAATTAAAGCCAAACCAGAGCTAGCTAGAGTCGCATGATATATGCCACACTTAGTTAAATTTGGAATAAATAACTTACCATTACGAGATTTATGAATATTGGCAAATGTATTAGCGCCAATATCACCATATTTTGCTGCATCTAAACTTGCGCCAATGCCTAATGAATCCATTAATAAAATACAAACACGACCAGTTTGTTGCAAATTTTTATTCATGACGTCCATGCGTTTCATTTAACATAAAAGTAATAAGACATGCAATGAACATACCGATTGGTAAAATGATTGCAGCATAATTATAATCACTAAGATCATATGTAGGTATAATATTTGATACATAATTTTGATTATGTATGGTTAACAGCCAACTAAAAATATTTTGATAAATTATATAACCACTTTGGGTTAAAATTGAAATCATACTTACAGCTGATCCAGTAATATTTAATGGATTACTTTCTGCAACTAAAGCATAACTAATAATTTGTGCTGCAGTAAAAAATCCAAATAAAAAGAACAATATTTTCATAATAAATATTGATGAAGAGCCATATAGAATATATAATATTGTTATTAAAGAACAAACACTGGCAGTTTTCATAGGTAAAATACGTAATTTTAATTTATCTGATAACCAACCAATGATTGGGCCACCAACAATTGCACCGATAAATAATAAAGAATTAATCATTGCTGCTGTTTCTTTAGTAATATTTAAACGTTGCATTAAATATAATGAACCAATCAGAGCACCAAAAACAGCGATCCCCATATTCATTAAACTAGTATAAGCTGCAGCATAAATTATTTGTGGATTTAAATATATTTTCTTAATTGTAATTTTTTTAATAAAATTATTTGTACTTTCTTTATCAATAATACCTATTGCCATAATAGCTAACATGATTACACCTAAAATACTAACTTGTACCAATGCACCACGCCAACCAATTTGACTCACTAATTTTGTCATCGGATATTGTGCAATCATACCTCCAGTCATAGCAATTGTTACAATAATGCCCGTTACCATTGCCATACTTTTTGCTGGAAACCAACGTGATGCCAGACGTACCGGTCCTAAAAAACAAAACGCGCGACCGATACCAGTAATAAAACGGCAAATTAATGCTAAATAAAATGAATGTGCTTGAGATAAAATAAAAGTACTGATTATACATAAAGACATTGCAAATAAAATAATTTTTTTTGTGGAAAATTTATCTAAAATTATGCCGGCAACAAATAAAAATAAAACATTAGCTAAATAATGAATACTAGATAAATATGCCATTTTATTAGCCGGGATATGAAAATCATACATTATATAATCAGCAATAGATGCAAACATATTGCCTTGAATAAATTCATAAAATAAAAATAACGAAGCACTAATACATACTGTCCATGGTAAGATTTTAATAATATATTTATTCATTGAATATAATCTCTTGAGCAGGTGGACGTAAATTATAATTTGATCCCATACAGTAACCATATGCCCCGGTATTAGCAATTAATAAAATATCGTTTTCATAAGTTTCTGGAAAAAATCTATCATAACCTAAAGTATCAGTAGATTCACATATAGGTCCGACAATATGTGCAAAAACATTTTTTTCTTGTGTAAAACGAGTTAAATTAACAATTTCATGATAAGCACCATAAAGAGCTGGACGCAATAATGAATTCATGCCAGTTTCAATACCAATAAAATGTACTTTACCTTTAGTTTTTTGTTGTGTGACTTTAGCTAAAATTACACCAGCATCAGAAACAAAATAACGCCCAGGCTCTAACCAAAAAGATATTTTTGATAATCGAGATTTAATTGCTTGCAATGACTTATTCAGGAGCGATAAGTCCAAATTTTGCTGGCCTGGTTTATCGGCAACACCAAGACCACCACCTAAATTAATAATTTGAACATCTGGAAAACGCGATAATAAATTAATTAATAATAGCGCTGTACTTTCCCATAAATCCTGAGTAAAAACACCGCTACCAGAATGGGCATGTAATCCAATAATTTTAATATTTAATTTGGTACATAATTGTATGATTTGTGATAAATCAGCATAGGGAATACCAAACTTCGATTCATTACCAGCTGTTGAAACGAATTTATGGTGACCAGCCCCGCTACCGGGATCAATACGTAATAATATTTTCTGATTTTTAAAAAGTTCTGGCCATTGTTGTATAACATAAATATTATCAATAATAATATAACAATCAGTAGAAAGAGCATACTCATATTCACAACGCTTAGCAAAATTTGGTGTAAATATCAGACGCTTAGGATTAATTGTCGGAAATAATCTAATAACACATTGTAATTCTTGTTGCGATACGCATTCAAAGCCAATATTACTGGCGTATAAAGTACGTAAAATCTCTGCATTGGGATTAGCTTTAATTGCATAAAAGATATTATCAATTGCAGTTATTTGTAATAATTCATTAGTTTTATTTTGAATCGTTTGTTTATCATAAACATAGCATGGTGACTTGGATTTTGCAATTTGTAATAAATCGTCACGATGAACTTCCCACCAAGGAGTAACACAAGTATGATTGCCGAATTCTTCACTCCAGCTCTTTGAATAGTAAAAACTTTGTGGATTATTTTCCACCAACGCTTGATGTAATTTTTGGCATAGTTTTTCTGCATGAGATTCATCAACAACAAAAGTTAAATTCAGATCATTAGAAGCTAGTGACATAAGATGAATTTGTTTATCTTCAAAAATTTCAAATATCGCACCAAGTTTATGTAGTACCGTACGAATATGGTGCCCAACCAAACTAACTGCACTACATGGTTCAATTAGTTTGGTTTTCCCAAAATGTTTTAAATCAGTAATTAATGTATCTATTTTAGATCTTTCATATAATTTTGCATTGGTATCTAAAGATACCGTCACATTAAATTCTGCTGATGACAATAAATCCACAGAGAAGCCATGTTGTTTAAAAGTATTAAAAACGTCGGCTAAAAACCCAACTTGTTGCCACATATTTAAAGTATCAATTGAAATCAAAGTAATGCTATGTTTAACTTGAATTGATTTAATTGGCGGTGCATTTTTATCGCTATTTTGAGAAATTAAAGTGCCTGAATGTTCCGGTTGATTAGTATATTTAACTATCATAGGAATATTAGCTTGTTTTACTGGTGTCAAACAATTAGGTTGTAAAATTTTAGCACCCATAGAAGCTATTTCTTGTGCTTCATCATAATTTAATTGTTTTAATAATCGCGCTTGTGGAATATTATAAGGATTTGCTGTATAAATTCCTGGAACATCCGTCCAAATTTCACAGAATTTTGTTTGTAATGTTGCAGCTAACAATGCTGCTGAAGTATCAGAACCACCACGACCTAATAAAACTGTTTCACCTTGAGTATTTACAGCAAAAAAACCTTGTGTAATAATAACTTGTGCATTTGATTCTAATAATTGATCACGTAATTTT